>JANMHD010000438.1:0-13095 GCA_031374985.1 Coleofasciculaceae cyanobacterium OTE_70_metabat_329
CTATAGGAGTCTGAAAATGTCAAGCAATAGGCAAGCAATAGTAAAATTGACAACATTAAACCCTTATTTTTGATCTTACCTATGTCCTTAGATATGACTTCAGAAAACCTCGGCGCCGATGCTATTGATGTGGCGATCGCCCAAGGCATTGATTTTGACGGTTCCCCTATTCCCACAGCAAAGCTAGACCTCTACACCAAAGTTATGGCATTAGAGGCTGGGAGACAACGCAGCGGTGTATCCAATACTATGCGATCGCGTATTGTCCGTATTGGAGTTAAACATCTTCCCCAAGCAGAACTAGATGAAATGCTGATTAACGCAGACTTTGCCCCTCTCAAGGAAAAAGAAATTGCTTTTTATTACGGCAGTAAATAAAATAAGGGGCTTAGGCCCCTTGCCATCGACCATAAGTCGGGAAGACATTATATCTGTATCAAGGCAATCTAAAACTAGGGGTGGGTTCAAACACTAAAAATCATAAATCCTCGAAGTATCTAGCTAAATTACCTCCAGTTCATCCTCTCGCAAATGAACTCGGAGTTTGTCGGGAAACTTAACTTGAATCGGAAAATTGGCACTTACGGGTCTTCCCTGCCACTCAGTAATAATTGCAATAATTTCGCCTTCTTGCCCCTGGAGGTCAAAACCTATTCCCTTATGGGCGGGGTGATGATAAATCGTAGTGGATTGAGTGACACGGACACGATCGCCAACTTTCATGATGTTATTAGAAAAAACTTAACTAAATAAAAAATGCCTGCTTAAGCAACTTTTTTATCTTCCCACAAAACTGCCCCCGTACTTTCCATAACATCCCCCACCCGTAAAGATTTGTAGCATAGACCGATCGCCTAGAAATTATTTCTGGGGACAAAAAATGATTTTCTTCTCCTCTTGTCCAGCCGGATCTGCAATTTAGATAAAAATAATTGCCTAAGAGTTGGCAAATCTTGACTAGGTGTGTCAGTCTGAGATCAAGGAATCATATTAGTAGAGAAAATACTCAGTTTGGGGTTAGTGTAGAACTTAGAGTTGATTTACGATATTTATTCCTTAGCATCTACCTGTTGCTTTAATTGTAACCCTTGTGTTATAAGGACTTACTCACTGTTATCTTGACTACCCCGACTTGATCATCATGTCTACTCTTGTTATTGTTGAATCTCCCACCAAAGCCCGGACTATTCGTAACTACCTGCCCTCTAGCTATCAGGTGACGGCTTCTATGGGGCATATCCGTGACCTCCCCTCCTCTGCCGATGAGATTCCCGCCGCCTACAAGGGAGAAAAATGGGCTAATCTAGGGGTGAATGTTGCCGCAGATTTTTCCCCTTTGTACATTATTCCTAAGGACAAGCAAAAGATAGTCAAGGAACTCAAAGAGGCATTGAAGACTGCTAAGGAAGTGATCCTAGCTACTGATGAAGACCGGGAAGGGGAAAGCATTAGCTGGCATTTGCTCCAACTCCTGAAGCCGAAAGTCCCAATTAAGAGGATGGTATTTCATGAAATTACTCAAGAGGCGATTCAAAAAGCCTTAAAGAACTGTCGCAATATTGATGAGCAGTTAGTTCATGCCCAAGAAACTCGCCGAATTCTCGATCGCTTAGTTGGCTATACCCTTTCGCCCCTATTGTGGAAAAAAATCGCTTGGGGGCTTTCTGCGGGACGGGTGCAATCAGTAGCAGTGCGCCTCTTGGTGATGCGAGAACGGCAGCGCCGAGCTTTTAAGAAAGCGGGTTATTGGGATCTCTTAGCTAGTTTGGATTGCCAAGGGGTTTTTAGTGCCAAACTTGCCACAGTGGGGGGTGTAAAAGTTGCGATCGGGGCAGATTTTGATGAAAATACGGGGCAGTTAATTCCCGGACGGCGGGTAGTTTTATTGGGGGAACAGGAAGCGATCGCTCTCCGAACTCGCCTTGAAGGTAAGACTTGGACTGTGGCAGAAATTGAAGAACGCCCCGTTACCCGTAAACCTTCCCCCCCTTTCACCACCTCCACTCTGCAACAGGAGGCAAACCGAAAACTCCGCCTTTCAGCCCGAGAAACCATGCGGATTGCCCAGAGCCTCTACGAAAATGGCTACATTACCTACATGCGGACAGATTCTGTTCATCTTTCTGAACAAGCCATCACTGCCGCCCGGGCCTGCGTGCTAGAAAAATATGGACAAGAATACCTCCCTCCTAAACCCCGTAACTACACCACCAAATCTAAGGGAGCGCAGGAGGCTCATGAAGCTATCCGTCCAGCTGGAAGTAGTTTCCGTACCCCCCAAGCCACAGGGTTAACAGCTAAGGAATTGGCTCTGTACGACCTGATCTGGAAACGAACTGTAGCTTCTCAGATGCCCGATGCTAGGCAAACTATGGTGAGTATTCACCTCCAAGTCGAAGATGCTGGATTCCGGGCTAGTGGGAAGCGAATTGATTTTCCGGGGTTTCTGAGGGCTTATGTGGAAGGTTCCGATGATCCCGATGCGGCCTTAGAAGATCAAGAAGTGATTCTACCCCCCATGAAACAGGGAGATCATCCTGATTGTAGGAGTCTAGAGGCGATCGATCATGAAACCCAGCCCCCCGCCCGCTACTCCGAAGCATCCCTTGTCAAAACGCTAGAAAGTGAAGGTATTGGTAGACCCAGTACCTACGCTAGTATTATCGGCACCATCTGCGATCGGGGTTATGCCCAACTCCAAATCCATGCCCTAATTCCCACCTTTACAGCCTTTGCGGTAACGAGCCTTTTAGAAACTTACTTCCCCGATTTGGTAGATACAAAATTCACCGCTAAAATGGAGCAGACTCTAGATGAGATTTCCACGGGAGAAGCCTCCTGGCTACCCTACCTCCAGAAGTTTTATCTAGGAGAAAAGGGCCTAGAAACCCAAGTTAAAGAGCAGGAAACCAAAATTGATCCGGCCCAAGCTCGCACAGTCCAACTAGAAAATCTGGGGGTGACAGTCCGTATTGGTAAATTTGGGGCTTATTTAGAAACAGAGCGAGATGGGGCTATGGTAACAGCTTCTATTCCAAAGGATTTAACTCCGGGAGAACTGGATCCGGCTCAGGTAGAAATTCTGCTGAAGCAAAAAACGGAAGGTCCTGATAAGCTGGGCTTCCATCCCGAAACTGGGGAACCAATTTATATCAAGATCGGTGCCTACGGTCCCTACGTCCAGCTAGGAGAACCGACAGAGGAAAATAAAAAGCCGAAAATGGCTTCCCTGCCCAAGGGTGTAACTACAGAAACTATCACCTTAGATTTAGCAGTTAATCTCTTGGCCTTACCCCGGACTTTGGGTTCCCATCCTGAAACTGGATGCAAGATTCAGGCAAATAATGGGCGTTTTGGCCCCTATGTGGTTCATGATCAGGGTAAAATCGGCAAAGATTATCGATCGCTGAAAACTCCCGATGACCCCACAACTATTACCCTCGATCGAGCTTTGGAACTCTTGGCACAACCAAAGGCAACTAGGGGCCGGGGGGCAAAGAAGACTCCCTTGAAAGAATTGGGGTTACATCCTACAGATCAAGAACCCATAAATATTTATTCTGGTCCCTACGGAACCTATGTTAACCACGGGAAAATTAATGCAGGGCTACCGGAGGGCGAAACCCTAGAATCTATTACCTTAGAAACAGCCCTGACCTTATTAGCAGGCAAAGCTCCGGCTAAATCTACTAAATCTACTAAATCAAGTACAAGTAAAACCCCCGCTAAAACCCCCAGCAAAGCTACCAACTCTGGGACAAACACAAAAAAAGCAGCTACCAAAAAGACAGCTACTACTAAAACCACTACTAAAAAAACTGCCCCTAAGAAAACCGAATCCCTTTGACAATAGGTGAGCAATACCTACCTAATCAAGAATCCATTGCAGGGGGTGAAAATGAGGGGAAACTATGCTTGAAACTATTAACCTACAGTAATTTATGTGCAGATAAGTGGTAAGAAAAACCTTCTAAATCTCCGAACTAACGTGCCACTACGCTAGAGCAAAAGGAGACTTGAAGATCAAGATTGTAGCTTACTAGATTGCAACCTGCTTAAAATCAAATGGATAAGCAAAATTAAGATAGGTGGGCAATGCCCACCATACAAAAGATAGCTATTCGATCTTTAATATCTCCTTTTGTTGCCTTTGCCTTCCCCTTAGGGTAGAGAGACTTAAAAGGGCAAATACTTAGTTGACTAAACCCGATCGTAAAGCTCTGACTGCTGCTTGAGTTCGATCGCTTGCTGCCAACTTATTAAGGATACTGTGGACATGGGTTTTCACTGTACCCACAGTAATACATAATTGTTCTGCGATCGCCGCATTACTACAACCATTGACAATTAATTGCAGTACCTCTAGTTCTCGATCAGTCAGATTATCGCTAATAACTGCGGCATCAGCCGTGACGACATGCACGGGGACATTTTTCACTTTTTCGAGGACAATCCGCCCAATACCGGGGTCAATCCACACATTTCCAGCATGAGTAACTTTTAGAGCTTTAATCAAGTTATCAATACTGATATTCTTCATGCAATAGGAATCTGCCCCCGCCCCAAAGGCTGCCATGATTGAGGTTTCATCATCTTGCAGAGTCAGGACTAGAACCTTAACACCGGCATATTCTGGAGCAACGATCGACCTAAATCTGCGAGTAACTTCTACGCCACTGATATCAGGTAAACCTAGATCAACGATCGCAACATCAGGCTTAGATGTAATTAACAACGCTAAACCTGATTCTCCTGTAGTTGCTTCCCCAACAAACTCAATTTCTGGGCAATTCTGGAGAGCAAGGCGAATCCCATCTCTGGTCAAATCATGGTCTTCAATTAGGGCTACCCTCATGGTTTCAACTTTCTCCTTAATCTTTTTTTTTCTAAGGATAAGTTTATATCATTATCCCTAGTTAATTTTGTGTAATTACTACCAATTATCACTGAACATTACCACTTTAGAACCGATTTTATTGATGATAAATAACTGATTTTCTAAAATC
Source organism: Coleofasciculaceae cyanobacterium OTE_70_metabat_329 (assembly GCA_031374985.1). Lineage (GTDB taxonomy): Bacteria > Cyanobacteriota > Cyanobacteriia > Cyanobacteriales > JAAUUE01 > JAAUUE01. The sequence continues at coordinate 5,007 of JANMHD010000438.1, forward strand.
AAGTTAATAAATATCAAAAAACCTGAAATTTCTTTAGTTTATTTAAGAATTTCTTCTAATTGATGTTGATACCAAAGAGATCGGTATAGTCCCTCCGTTGCCACTAATTCACTATGGGTTCCTCCTTGGACAATTTTGCCCCCATCCATAACTAAAATGCGATCGGCTTGGGCGGCAGCAGAAAGTTGGTGAGAGATAAAAATCACGGTTTTGCGCTGAGTTCCTTGGGAGAGATGCCGCAAAATTTCTGTGGCAGTTTGATTATCTACACTAGAAAGGGAGTCATCCAGAATCAAGACAGGAGCATCAACTAACAATGCCCTAGCTAGGGAAGTCCGCTGCCGTTGTCCGCCAGATAGGGTGATCCCCCGTTCCCCCACGATAGTGCTGTACTCCTTCGGAAAGTTGAGAATTTCTTCATGAATTTGAGCTTCCTGGGCAGCCGCAATTACTTCGGCATCTCCAGCTACAGGATCGCCATAGCGGATATTATTTTTCATGGAAGTACTGAATAGGAAACTTTCTTGGGGAACGTAGGCGATCGCCCGGCGTAGATCCTGCAAATTAAGCTGGGTAATATCGTAGCCATCCAAAAATAGTTGTCCCGGAGCAATATCTAGGAGTCTAGTTAGGGCATTGGCAATGGTAGATTTTCCTGCCCCGATCGGTCCCACAATGGCAATAGTTTCCCCCGGCTCGATCTGGAAGTTCACATCTGTTAGGGCTAAGGTTTGACTATCGGCAAAATTAAAATTCAGGTGTCTTGCCTCTAGTTTGCCTCGGACTTTTTGCTGGGGGAGGGAAATAGAAGTTTCTAGATCAGCAATTTCTGGTTCTGCCATCAGGATAGTTTCAATTCGATCGATACTCACCTCGCCCCGTTGGTAGGCAGTAATAGTAAAACCTAGGAGGGCTGTAGGAAATACTAATCTTTCTGCATAGATTAATAAAGCCACAAAATCCCCAATACTAATCTCGCCCTTGGCGATCGCCCCAGTCCCTAACCACAACAAAATCAGTAGGCTAACGTACGCTAGTGCTTCTACCACAGGAAATAAAACATTTCTAGTTTGGGCTAGTTTTAGGTTTGAGGTTAATAAGCGTTGATTTACTTCCCGAAATGCCTGTTGTTCATTAGATTCTTGAGCATAGATCTTAATTAAAGAAATCCCACTCATATCCTCCTGAACTAGTTCGCTAATAGTAGATAATTCTTCTTGAACTTCTTGTTGTTGACTCCGGAGTTTGTTACTAAATAGGGAAACACTAAATAGCATGACTGGATAGATAGCGATCGTCATGAGGCTCAACCACCAACTTATCCCTAGCATCACCGGAAAAGTTAGAGTATAGGCAAAAAAAGTATTCGCCAGACTTAGAATGGCAAAACCTAATAACCTCCGAATATTATCCACATCACTAGTGGCTCGGTTGATTAGATCTCCCGCCGTATTCTTGGCGAAATAGGCCGGTTCTAGGGTTAATAAATGTTGAAAAATCTTCTGTTTTAGATCAAATTCTACCTGTCTGCCCAAGCCAAAGAGGATAATCCTTGAAGCCATGCGAATAAACCACATGATAGTAGCTAGGACAAAGATCAAAATCACGTAGTACCAGATGCGATCGAAGCTGAAGGCCACACGCAATCCATCAATACTGTCCCGGATTAGCAGGGGAATATAAATCCCGATCGCATTGACTACAAAGAGGGAAAATATACCCCAAAATAAATCTTTCCAGTGGGGACGTAAATAATCTTGTAATTTTCTCAGTCGTGAGTAAGCCATAATTTTCTAAAGTCCTCCATAGCAGCAATCATTCATACTTCCCTGCCATCCCCGCAGAAAATAATAAACTCGCACAAAATATTCATCAACTATTCTAGAAGTCAGCACTAAAGAATCCACATTGGGGACTAAATCTTCTACAACAATATTTTTTAAGTTGACTGGTTTGACATTGCCCGAGGTAAAGTCTGTGGGACGAGGAAAAATTCTTTTAATATTTAATCTGGAAAAAGTTCCCATCGCTCGGCTCATTTCTAACCCAGAAGCAATTAGGATAATTGGTTGATTTTGCAAATTTTTCTCTTGCAGGATTTTTACTACTGCTTCGGCACTGGTACGGACATCAACCCCAGTAGGTTCTTCAATTAGTTGTGCTAGGGGAATATTAAAACTACGATTAAGAATAACTCGAACACCACTAGCTTCGATCGCATTGGGTTGCTCTAGGGGAACTCCTGGCCTTCTGCCACTACTAATAATGACGAAGGGGCGCTTGCCTAGGGCAACTTCCTGTATATAGACTTGAGATGCCGCCAAGAGGCGATCGCCTTTTTCTGTTAATTGTAACTCTTGGCTGGGGACTAAGCTGATCTTGGTGGTTCCCCTTGCCAAAACTACGATCGTGGAAGGGGGCAATCTTTCTTCTGTGGCCGCATTCTGATTAGCACTAGATGCAGCCCACTGCCCCAAGGCGGCAGCGAATAAAGGCATACTACCAATCAATAGCACCAAAAAAGCTATCATCACCAAAATCCCTTTCACCTTTTTTGGTCCCTCCCGGAGGGAAAAACCCAACAGGACGACTCCTAAACCCAAAGGCTTGAGGGGCAAAGATAGTAGGTTCCACCAAGTCCCTCCAAAGGTATCATTAGGATTGAAAAAAGCCAAAATGATAATTAACAATAAAAGGATAATCCCAATCCGGGCTAAAACTTTCTTCGAGACTAATTGTGTGAGAACATACCAAAGAACTCCAACAATTAGCACCCAGAGCAGAATGGTAGTAATAATTGGAAACATAGGCAATAATCAAATCACAATTAAATCAGCACATCAATATAACAATGGCAACAACCTATACTGTAACAATTAATCATCAAGGTACTACTTCCACTATACAAGTACCCGCAGACAAAACTATTCTCAAGGCGGCCGAAGAAATAGGTCTGACTTTCCCTAGCTCTTGCAATGCGGGAGTTTGCACTACCTGTGCTGCCAAAATTACTAATGGGGGCAAGGTTGACCAAAGCGAAGGGATGGGTATTAGTCCCGAACTCCAAAAGGATGGTTATGTATTGCTGTGTATTGCTTATCCCTTGGGTGATCTAGAAATTATCACGGAGCAGGAGGATGCTGTCTATGAGCAACAGTTTGGGCAATTCCAAAAATAATTATTAATCAAGGTAGGGCGATCGCTAAGTTAGTAGCAAGTTGGTGGGAGATGAACCGGGGATATTAGAGTTCTGAAGGAGCGATCGCCCCCAAATATTCTATTAATAACCTCTCCAATCCCCATCTAGTCAAAGCTATTAGCCCCAATCTGGTCTGAGCCAGAGGTAAATTATTTGCCCTTACTTCCCCAAAAATCCGGCTGTACCTATCAAAATTAGCAAAACCCCTACTAATTTCCGTGGCTAATTTCTCCCATTTTTGTAACTGCTTTTGGCTTTTAGTTGAGTCTTGGTCAGAGTCAAATTCATCTACCAAATTAACTAGAAGATTAACTAAATATTGTTCTTGAGGTGTGACTAATCTAAATTCTCCTTGTTGATCTAACCAAGGAATTTCTGAAGGTACAAGGATTTGCCAAGAAGCTAGCAATTCATTTGATAATTTATCTAGCGATCGATCCTCTAGCTGAATTACACCTTCCCTAAATGCTAATTGCAAAAGAGAACAACAACGGGCATGGGCAGACTGGATCGGGAAATAATTAATTATTTTGGGATCAATTTTGGGATCAACTGCTCGGTAAGGAAATGGGCTTAATTTTAGTTGTTCTAACCAATAGGCGAGGGAGCGATCGCTAACCCTCAGATTAATTATTCCTTGATCCATAACTTCAGCTTGCACCTCAAGATTTTGCCCATTAAGCACCTGAAAGTTTGCTAATTCTAAAACTAATTTTTCCGCAATTTCTCCCGCCGAAATTCCCCACCGGGGAGCAAGTTGCAGTGCCACCGCACACTTATAACTAACGCAACTTCTTAATCCTTTCTCTCCAGTCCTCCCCTTCTTAAGAGGAATTAGAGAAGATAATCCAGTCCCCCCCTTTTTAAGGGGGGCTAGGGGGGATCGACTTAGATTGCGTAGCGAAATATCCCCCATCTCCCCTCCCCAAGAGCTAGTCACCAGAACTATCTGCGATCGCAATAATTGCCTAATACCCCTTGGCTCAATGCTTATCATAGGGCTGACCATCCGCTGCCGGAGGTGTAGCTTTGCCACCGAAACCTGCAAGGACAATCACCGTAAGAATATAGGGAATTGCCTGATAGGCCTGAGAAGGAATCATGCTCAGCCAAGAACCCGCCCCCGCCGTCGAACTAGCACTGGCAGTCCGAATTTGAATTGCCGTGCCGACTCCAAATAATAAGGATGCCCCTAAAGCTCCAAAGGGAGTCCACCGCCCAAAGATCATGGCTGCCAGCGCAATAAATCCCCGTCCAGCACTCATCCTCAGAGTAAAATTCCCTACCTGTTCTAGGGTGAGCCATACCCCGGCTAGACCAGCGATCGCTCCCCCCAGAATAGTATTAATATAGCGGACACGATAAACATCAATCCCCACGGTATCTGCCGCCCTAGGATGCTCTCCTACTGCCCTCGTTCGCAATCCCCAAGGTGTGTAAAACAGCACATAGTGAATCATTACAGTTAAGAGCAGCATGGTATAGACGATCGGCTGATGATTAAAAAATAGCTGCCCTAAAATAGGAATCTGACTTAAGAAAGGAATCGGCAGGGGGGGAAAAGTCCCCGGAGAAGTAGGGGCGCCGCTGCCAGAAGTCATCCAGCGCTGAAATACCCACCCTGTCACGCCCCATGCCAAGATATTAATTACTGTGCCACTAATAATCTGGTCGGCTTTGAAATGAATAGAAATTACACCGTGAAACCAGCCAATTAATGCCCCGGTCAAGAGTCCCGCTATTAATCCCAATAATAAACTAAGCATCGCTGCCGGGATAGCCTCTGGAGAGCCGATTGCTGGGTTTCCCGCCATTGCTAACAAAGGTACATTGACATACATTGCTACCAACTGAGCCATCATGGCACTAGTTAACATCATGCCTTCAATGGCAATATTTACCACCCCTGCCCGTTCCGACATAATTCCTGAGAAAGCCCCTAGAGCGATGGGGGTTGCAGTGATTAAGGCTAGGCGAGCCAGACCAACGATCGTATCTAAGTCCATAGGAGTAGGAGAGATGGGGAATTTTAGCTTAGATTGTAGCAGCAATAATTCTATAGAATAAGGTAGTATGCCCAAATTTGATGACCAGTTAGATTCTGTCTATGCCAGCGATCGGCAAGCATGGCGGCAATGGTTAAGGCTAAATCATCAAGAAGCGATCGGTATTTGGCTAATTTATTACAAAGTTAGCAGTGGCAAGCCCAGTATTAGCTATAGCGATGCGGTTAAAGAAGCTCTCTGTTTCGGCTGGATTGATAGCAAGGTACAAACTTTAGATCCAGAGCGTTATCGGCAGATTTTTACGCCTCGTAAGCCTAAAAGTGTCTGGTCAAAATTAAATAAGCAATATGTTGAAGAATTGACTGCTCAGGGATTAATGACTGCCGCCGGATTAGAGAAAATTGCTACTGCTCAACAGGATGGTTCTTGGTATAGTCTAGATGCGATCGAAGCTCTAGAAATTCCTCTAGACCTCCAGCAGGCGTTTGAACTCAACTCCATGTCCCAAAAAAACTTTAGGGCTTTTAATAAAAGTACCAAAAAAAATATCTTATTCTGGATTGCTAGTGCCAAACGCCCGGCTACTAGATTACAAAGAATTGAGCAAACTATCCAAGCAGCTCTAAAAAACCAAAGTCCCTTGAGCCGTTAGTTATTTGGGGTTTGAGAATTGAGAGCTAATACTTCTATTTCAGCTTGGGTCAGATTGCCTTGATTATAAATAAGAGTTAGGGCTTTCTGTTCTCCACTAGGAGAAATTTCCAGAGAATTAAGAATGTACAAATAGCGGCTTTCTTTATTTTTAGTTAGGGCAAAAACTTGGAGAAAATCATCATTGCGATATTCACTGATGGTATAACCTTGCGATCGCAGCTGCCCCATCAAAGGGCTAGAATCACCTACCATCTGCCGCCAATTCCCGGCCACCTGCCAGCAACCCTCTTTACCATTACATCCCGACGTTGCCCCCAACTCGCTAAAAACTTCTCCTGCAAAGGAAACTGGTGAGGGGCTAGGAGATGGGCTAGGAGATAGGCTTGGGCTGGGACTAGGAGATGGGCTGGGACTAGGAGATGGGTTGAGATTAGGAGAAAAAGTGGGAGTAGGGGAAGGAGATGCCGATGGGGATGGATTAGGAGAGGGAGAGGTATTAGTTTTAGGTATGGTGATTACAGGTTCTGGCAGGCTAGCTATTTTGGGAGCTACCGCAGGAGCAGCTGGAGAAGCCGCTGGCGAAGGAGAAGGGGATGCTACAGGTTGAGTAACACTAGGTTTAGGGGTGGGTGATGCCTTAGGAGTCGGACTAGCGATCGCTACCCTCTGGGGTTGAGGTTTAACTGGAGTTGCCTTGGCTTCTGGCTCTGGAGTTGGTGGAGTAGGCGGCAAGGGCATAGCAAGGACTAATCCATGCAAGCCGATGGAAAGCCCAACTAAGAGCGATCGCATCGGCAGGGGAGACTTCAAGGATTGATGCATTAGCGCCAACCACCCCGATCCATAATTCTCAAGGCTTGGGGATTATTTGCCCCATAGACCGCTGCCCCCAGTTGGTCTTCCTTAAATTCTCCAAAGGTTTTCAATACAGCACTTAGCTCTGTGCCGGGAACTACTGGATACTCGCTATTACCTTCTGCAAAAATCCGTTGGGCTTCGGAACTAACCATATGCTCTAGGAACTTGATCGCTCCTTCCTTGTTAGGGGCAGTAGCCACAACCCCACCACCACTGATATTGATATGAGTCCCTCGATCGCTTTGATTCGGGAAAAATACCCCAATCTTTTCTGCAACTTGGCGTTCCTCTGCTTTAGTTGATCTAATCAAGCGGGGCAGATAGTAGGTATTAGAAATTGCAATATCCCCAACTCCGGCTCCCAAAGCCATAATCTGGGGTGTATCACCACCTTCAGGATTGCGAGCAAAATTAGCTACTACTCCCCGTACCCATTCTAGAGTGGCTTCTTCACCACGAGCAGCTAGGATGGAGCCAGTCAAGGATTGATTGTAGACATGGCTGGACGATCGAACTAGTAATTTTCTCCGCCATTTAGGGTCGGCCAAGTTTTCGTAGGTAGATAATTCGCTAGGATTAACCCGATCTTTGTGATACATGATTACCCGCGCCCGTTTTGCTAAGCCATACCAAAAACCTTGAGGATCTCGCAGATTAGCCGGAATAGCATTGTTGAGAACAGAAGAGGAAACTGCTTGGAGTATTCCTGCTTCCTTTGCCCGCCACAGACGACCGGCATCCACCGTAATAATGACATCAGCAGGACTATTCCGTCCTTCTCGACGAATTCTTTCAATTAATTGGTCAGCATCAGCTTCCACAAGGTTAACTTTGATCCCCGTATTGCGAGTAAAACTTTCGTAGAGGGAGTTGTCGGTATCGTAGTGACGAGCAGAATAAAGATTCACTACCCGATTTTGAGTCAGAGCCGGGCGGTTTTGCCCAAAAGAAATTGCTGCCGCTGCTGCCGTTGCAGAACCAGCGGCGAGAAAGACACGCCGTGAAATTTTCATTTATTTATCAAAAATTGTCTAATTAATTTAAAAGCCGATCAAATTAAGTCTCTGTATGGTTATCGAGATAGGTCTTAATTTTGAGTAGGAGTAAGAATTATTGCAACTAACTCCTAAAACAATATAAAACTAATGATATTAATTGTCAAGTAGTTAGTCAGACAAATAGTACTTGCAGTAAAATCAATAAACCCTAATGCTTATCCTGCAAGCGATCTAGAGGATTAGGGAATTTTTGGGAAGATGCTTAAGCAGAATTATTCTAAATCTTTTTTCCTGAGAAGCCAGCTATTTATATTTAAGTAATTGCATTTTATTAGCATTAAGTGTAGCCACATTGCGGATTTTTAAGGGGTAGT
>JANMHD010000511.1:0-15933 GCA_031374985.1 Coleofasciculaceae cyanobacterium OTE_70_metabat_329
CAAGGAGTTACGGATCTGAGTGCCTATTTGATTAATTAAGGCTTCTTGATGGACTCGCTTTTGGAGTTTTGCTTCGGCGAGTTTGCGATCGCTAATATCTTCAAGGACTCCCACAGCATATTTAGGCTGCCCTTGAAGATCACGGACTAGGGAACTAGAAATATTACCCCAAATTAAAGTTCCATCTGACCGAATAAATCTTTTCTCTAGGGAATAATGGCTGATCTCTCCGTCTAATAATCTTTGTCTATAGTTAAAATTTGTCCCTATGTCTTCTGGGTAAGTAATATCTGCTACTCCCTTGCGTAATAATTCTGCTTTGCTGTAGCCTACAATCTGGCAAAAACCTTCATTTACATCTAGAAAATTCCAACCTAGATCAACTAAAGCAATACCCACCGCTGCTTGTTCAAAAAATCCCCGGAATAAAGCCTCCTGCTGCCGCAAAGCGCCTTCAATTTCCTTCTGAGCCGAAATATCTGTGGTAATTCCTACTATCCCCATCATTTGCCCATGATCATCTTTAATAGGAAAAGCCCTGATAAATACTTGAAGTATCTCTCCATGCTTATTTTTCTGCTTTACTTCCCCGATCCAACTATGCCCTGCTGTGATGGTCTTAATAATATCTTGGGCAGCCTCTAGATCGATAAAAGCGGCAGAAATTCCCCCCGCATCCCTAAATTCCTCTGGTGTCGCATAGCCATAGAGGTCTGTAAAAGCCTGATTTTGGTAAATATGCACCCCCTGAAGATCAGAAATACCTACAGCATCACTAGAACTTTCTACTACTTGGCGGAAGCGGCGTAGTTCCGTTTCGGCATTTATTTGACTAGTAACATCGGTTAATAATCCATCCCAAATAATTGAGCCATCTTCCTGCCGTTCAGGACGAGAGGAACCACGGATCCACTTCAGCTTTTTAGAAGGGGTAATTATTCGCCCTAAATAGTCCCAATGCTGCAAAGTCTGAGCTGATTGGGCAACAGACTGATTGAAGTATTCTGCGTCCTCTGGATGAGTAAGATTCAAGACAAGATTCACATCCTGCTGAATAGATTCTGGGTCTATTTCGTATAGCTCTTGAGCAAAAGGGCTAACGTAGGAAAAAGAAACAGTACCATCCCCACCTAGGCGAAACTGATAGAGCATTCCCGACAGATTAGCCGCTAAACGCTGAAATCGATTTTCACTTGTCCTTAGGGCAGTTTCTGTCTCTTGCCGTTGATTAATTTCTACTTGGAGTTGAGAGATTGTAGTTTCTAAATCTTCAGTTCGCCTTTCGACTTTTGTTTCTAGATATTCATTTGCCTGCCGTAGGGAAACTTCTAATTGATGGCGGCTAGTTATATCAAAGATAACCCCATCAAAAACTATATTACCCTCCTGATCTTGGGTCGGCAGGGAGGAGCTTTCCCACCAGCCAACTTCTCCATTGGGTTTGATAAATCTACCCTCGTAGTGCCAAGGAGTTAAGGTTTCTAGAACTGTCTCCACAGAAACTAGGAATCCGGGTAAGTCGTCGGGATGAAGACGGGCGAAAAAAGTATTCAGGTTTGCCATGACTGCGGCAGCAGTAACGCCCATGATGTCGTAGATGCGATCGCTCATGTAATCAACAGTCCACACCCCACTGCGTACAGAAAATTGATAGATTACGCCGGGCATAGTCGCCGCAATACTCCGAAACCTAGCCTCAGAAGTTTTGAGAGCCGTATTTTCATTTTCTAGTCGAGCTATCTTTTGTTGAAGAGCAGTCACAGAGGCAATATCCGGGGTATTCGCCATAGATTTATCTGACTTTTAACCTTATATAGTTATGAATACGGTTAATTACTTGGTAGTCCAAAAAGAATATTTGTTATCAAATTATCAAAAATCTGGTGCATGTTTTGCATCTATTTTGCATCTAGTCTATTATTATAAGCCTGAAAATAAATGAAACTAGTTTGGCGGACGGCTAATTTGTAATATCAGAAGAGAAAATATTCCAGCCACCAATCCCCAAAAAGCAGACCCAATCCCCAAAAGAGTTATTCCAGAAGCTGTCATCAGAAAAGTAATCAAGGCTGGTTCCCGTTCTTGTTCGTTGCTTAAGGCTCCGACTAAACCATTGCCGATCGTCCCCAAGAGTGCCAAACCGGCGATCGCTAATACTAATTCCTTCGGGAAAGCGGCAAATACAGCACCTACGGTAGAACCAAACAACCCTACCACTAAATAAAATCCTCCGGCAGCAACGGCAGCAACATAACGCCTAGCTGGGTTTTCATGAGCCTCCCTGCCCATACAAATGGCCGCAGTAATGGCAGCCAGATTCAGGGCATAGCCACCAAAGGGAGCCAATATTAAGGTGGCAATTCCTGTCCAACCAATTAGAGAAGAAATGGGCACTTCATAGCCAGAAGCCCGAATTACGGCAACACCGGGGACATTCTGGGAAGCCATTGTCACCACAAATAGGGGCAATGCCACACTAATCAATGCCTGAAAGGAAAACTGGGGCATGATAAATACAGGTTTTGCTAACTGTAAGCTAACAGTTTCTAGACGTAATAGTCCCTGCGCTCCAGCAATACCAATTCCTACTAGCAATGCCATAATTACGGCGTAGCGGGGCGATCGTCCCCGGAGTAATAAATAGGTACAAAACATGACTAAAACTAGTACTAATTGGGTTTTCATCGCTCCAAAAATATCTAGACCAAAGCGGAGTAATACTCCTGCTAACATGGCTGAAGCGATCGACATAGGCAAGCGACTCAGCACCCGTTCAAACCAGCCACTAAATCCACAAATAGTAATTAATGCCCCGGATACTAAGAAAGCACCTATCGCCTCTGGCATAGATATCCCCGCCACACTCGTGATCAATATGGCTGCTCCGGGGGTAGACCAAGCAGTGACGACGGGAACTCGGTAGCGCAGGGAGAGAAGAATACAAGTTAGACCCATGCCTAAACCCAAGGACAGCATCCACGAGCCAATCTCGGCAGGAGAAGCTCCCAGTGCTTGGGCTGCTTGGAACACAATCACGGCGGAACTAGTAAAACCCACTAGCACCGTCACAAAGCCAGCAATAACAGCAGAGAGGGAGAAATCTTTGAGTAGAAACATTTTTGAGGCAAGATTAGAGCAATGTAGTTATCGTCTCTAGATTATCCCTTTTAATAATTCGAGTCTTGCCTCTAAAGTATCAGGGATTTGAAGACATCTTAATAGTAAATCTAGGTCTAAATCCGGCAAAAGTTCACTCTGAGAAACTTGGACATAATCTGATTCTTGCAAGTGGTATAAAAATAATTGATTATTTTGCCAGAACCAAACTTCAGGAATCGCAACCCGGCGATATTTTTCTAGCTTATTAATGTTACCACTGGTGATAATAATTTCGATCGCTAAGTCTGGACGATTCTTTTTTTCTCCCAAATAATAAGATTCATCAGGTTCAAAAGAATAGTTTTGAGTTTCATCTCGCTGAGTCATACTACCCACCGGAAAAAATCTGATCCCTTTTTCCACAAAATAAACTTCTAATAAAAATCTCAAAATACCTGTCGTGCTTTCGTGGGTTTCACCTAAGGTCATTAGCTCTATCTCTCTATCTAAATAAACTATCCGCAAACCCGGCGTATCTTCTAATGATTTTTCTAAATCTAGAAATTGCTGCCAAGTATAAAAACCGGGCAAGGTTAAACGCTGTTCATCAATGGGATTAATCTTATCAAGGGGATCAGTTTTGGCAATCAATTGGACAACCATAAATTTCCTCTAAACCTAAAAAATGATAATATTCTGGTTATTTTAACTCATTTATCAAAAATAAACTCTCAATATTTCATAGTTATATAGGGATTTTCTTAGCAGCTTCTAAACCTGACAAAAATGCTCCATGTACAGTAGCAGGATATTTTTGAGAAGTAGCTTCTCCAGCAAAAAAGAGACGATTATCAATAGGTTCACCTAAAGTTTGTCGATCGCTTAAGGTAGCACCTGTAGCTATGTAGGAATAGGAACCATAACTAAAAGGATCCTGCTGCCAACGAGTGAGGAGATAACCAGTAGGATTAGAGATTTTGGAACCATACATTTGACGAAGAGTTTGCATAGCATTAGAAATAATTTCTTTGTCTGGCAGAAGCTCGATCTCCCTGCCATAACTCCCGGCATTAAAACCTAATAAAACAGGTTGTTTAGTATAAAGATAAATATTAATCCACTCTGCCCACTCACCTTTATTGGCTGAAATATAGCCTAATAAATGAGTTTTTTTATCCCAAAATGCTTGAGGGAATTGGAGATAAAGTTTATTTAAAACTCCCATACCTAAGCGATTAATAGCATTTACTTTCGGCTCTGGTAATTGAGGAGAAAATTCTACTGATCCTTTTTTGAGAACTCCTAAAGGCAGAGTAATAATTACTTTGTCAGCGGAGAAATTTCCTTGATTAGTAGTTACTACAACTCCTTGATTGTTATAGGTGATTTTCTTGACTATTTGATTAAGCTTAATATCTAAGTTTTGCGCAACCAAATCAATAATTTGGCTATAGCCACCGGGAAATAATACATCTTTTCCGTCTATCTCACTATCCTGATCCCAGTCCTGATCCCAATAGTAGAGAGAAAGATTAGTTACATCCGCAGCATATTCATGTTCGATCGTTGCATTAATTGCATAATCTAATTCCCGCAATTGCTGGGCAGAAAGTTGTTGATTTCCATTGATAATTACTTCTTCAATAGCAGTTCTTAAGGAAATATCTGCTTGGTTTTGACTACTTCTTTTTTTTCTAATTTTCCTTGCTTCCTTGAGAATATCTTCTAGTCTTTTATCAATGACATCCTGCTCTCGATCTGATAGAAATTTACTATTGCTATAAAGCTCTATCTCTTCATAATCTGTTTCTAAGGTTTTGATATTACCTGACTGAGCTAATTTATAAATAGGGTTATTATCAATTCCATGAATCCAAGAAGCTCCCATATCTAGGGGTAAGTTATTCAAAGAGCGATCGCTATATACCCGGCCGCCAATTCTCGATCGCCCTTCTAAAATAGTTACCCCAATCCCCTGAGATTTAAGCTCTCTTGCTGCTGCCAAACCCGCTATACCAGCCCCAATAATTAGCACCTGAGCTTGATTCATTACCGGAGATTTCTTCTGAGTGCAAGCTAGTAATCCACTACCAGTTAAGAAGGAAATAAATTGCAAGAATTGCCGCCGATTATAATAGTTGTGCATAATCTTAATAATGATTAAATTCACTTGAGAAATATTACAAAATGGCTGCTATCGTTTCACCAAATAACTTCGGGGTAGAAATCAGCTATTTTTTGATCGGAGGTAATAATAGCCGCCTGATTTTTCTGGGCAATTGCTACAATAACTCTATCTGCTGGATCTCGGTGTTTCCATTCCAGTTGGACACTTGTTAACCAAATTTCTTCATCTATTGGAATAATATGAATAACATCAGATTTTTTCAGAGCAGCTAAATATTCATTAATGTTTATTCCTATATCTAATTTGTTGTTTTTAATCTTGGTAGCTATTTCCCAAATTGCTATTGATGGAACTAATCCATTTTTCTCCTGTTCCATTTGATTACAGGCTTCTTCTGCTCTTAGAGAAAGTTTGTCTGGGTCTAAGCTCCACCAAATAAGAGCACAAGTATCAAGAACGACTTTTATATTTCTTGCCATTCTTCAGTAGTTGGGTTATTTAAATCTTCAAAATATTGAACTTTTCCACGCATATTCTCAAATAATTCTTCGGTCTTAGAGAAAGATTTATACTGAGAAATTCTAGCTATGGGTTTGCTGTCATCAGTAACAAGAATCTCTTCGCCTTCTAATTCAACAAGCTGCAAAAATTCTAGTAAGTTAGCCTTTAAGTTATTTTTATCAACAGTTTTCATGAGTATCATCCTTGTGTTGATTTTAATATTTTCTATCTATTAAGGAGAAATAGAAACTAGTCATTTTGCACCTTGTGGTCTGCTACCAGATTATAGAAGATTTCCAATCTTTGGTGGTGTCTAAAGTTGTCACTAGGGACTGTTCTTCTGGGGTAAATAGTTCTAGATTTGCTTGTTGTTGTTGCAATAAATCCGCTGTCGCATCCGCCACATCTCCAATTCGATTATTAAGTCGATCGCTCAATACTTCTACAGGAGCAGTGCAGTAATAGATATGTAGGGGAATATGATGATTATTCGTAGTAGTAATTACCTGTGATCGAAGGGCTTGGCGATCATACTTGGCATCCAGAATTACCGTAAAGCCTTGATTAGCTAACATTACTCCTAATTCTAAGAGGCGATCGTAGGTTTTCTGGGTCATTTCTGGAGTATATAAATCTGCACCACCTTTTTGATCTAAAGGCACATTTCCTAAGTGTTTCCGCACCGCATCAGAGCGGAGATGAATGGCTTGGGAAGTTTTAGCAATATAACGTCCTACGGTACTTTTGCCAGACCCAGATAAGCCAGACATAAGAATAACTTTGCCAACTTGAGGAACCTGAGTATATTTCCAAGCTAGGTAATAGTAATTAGCCGCCACTTTAGCCGCTTGTTCTTTGTCTGCTGCGGGAATATTGGGGTCATCTAACAGGAAAGAAGTTACTTTTGCCCGAACATAAGCTTGGCGACTTAAGTACAAAGGTAATAACTGTAAACCTGACCAATCTCCAGTTTGTTCTACATAGGTATTCAGGAAAATATTCCCTAAATCGGGGCGCGATCGAGCATCTAAATCCATCACCGCAAAGGCAATATCATACATGACATCAACAAACCGAAATGGCTCATTAAACTCAATACAATCAAATAATAAAACCTGCTCTTTCCAGAAAGCAATATTTCTTAAATGCAAATCTCCGTGACATTCTTTAATCCAGTTCTCAGCAATTCTCTGATCAAACAATTCTATTCGGGTAGCAAAGAAATTGTCGGTGTAGGCTTTAGTCTCGGCAAATTGTCTAGAGGTTTGCGCTCTGCCAATATAGCCCTCGGTTTGTTGATAGTTTTCATCAAAAGCCTGCCGGATACTAGCTACCTTACCAAAAGAAAGAATATAATCATTTGTCTCAGCAGTTTGGTGGAATTTAGCAACTATTTTACCTAACTCTGAAATTAATTCTGGAGTAAGTTCTCCCCGCTCAAACAAACTAATAAAAGA
The DNA here is from genome assembly GCA_031374985.1 of Coleofasciculaceae cyanobacterium OTE_70_metabat_329. Taxonomy (GTDB): domain Bacteria; phylum Cyanobacteriota; class Cyanobacteriia; order Cyanobacteriales; family JAAUUE01; genus JAAUUE01. Next base: position 7,186 of record JANMHD010000511.1, read on the forward strand.
ATCATCTTCTACAAATTGGTGCATTTTCAGCACATATTCTACCGGATTACTATCATCGTTAAGGATAAAGCGATCGCCCCCAGAACTAATCGGCAAAACTTCCAGATAAATATCCCCTGCTCCCCGTTGATTAAGTCGTATTTCTTCATGACAAAAATGACAACGTTGCTCTAAATCAGAAAAATCTAAGAACCCAAAATTAACTGCTTTCTTGATCTTATAAGCATAGTCTCCAGTCAGAAAAACATAGGAAATATGGGTCTGAATTAGTTCCACAGATCCTTTAACTGGATGGGGATAAAAACTTGGGTTCAGCATTTGAGCAATCAGAGGGGGAAGAGATGTTTCTGGCATAGGAAATTGAGATTAGTTTGAGATTAGTTTGAGATTAATTGAGATTAGGTAAAACTATTCGTAGAATTTTAGAACTAAGCTTTATGTTCTGTCACTAGAGTTAGACTTTGCCATTCACCCTTGCCATTATAGCTACGAATGAGGCGCTGCCGTTTGTTGGGATTGATTAACCACCCTACTTCCCAAAAGGTGGGAACTGCAAATTTTAGCTGTTGAGGGCAGTTACTAGAGGCTCCATCCGGGAGAAGTACAACTTGAGTATTCTGGCTACCTTGGGTAAATTTAATCAAATTTCCATCAATTTCTCCGTGGGACTTAATGGATTGAGGATTCGTGCTGCTACCAAAGCGTAATTCTTGGGTGATTTGTTTATCTCCTGAGTAGGAAATTTGTAATTGAGTTGGATTTTTCTTTGGCTCGCTCCAGTCGGCAAAAATAGTTTCGGCTTCCCCTTCCCAAGTACCAATCAACTCCTCAATAGTTAATCTTTTATTTTTGGGATAATTAGCTTTAGAAGTGGGTAATTTCTCTCGAATCAAAGTAATTTTTTCTAATTCAGAATTACGATTAAAAAGTTGGACTAAACGGAGCCGTCGATCGCCATCAATTAATCCTACTTCTGCCCCCAAGTCTGCATGAGGTGCTAATTGCATAGAGCCAAAGGAAAAAGCTCCATTTGTAAAAAATAAAATACCCCTTGATAAGGTGCTATATTCTAAAACTTTTTCTTCTACAGGCTGGTTTTTAGGAAATCTGCGGACTGTTTGCCGCATGGTTTGATCATCGTTAACTCCCTGCAAAATAGTTGTAGTCTGAATATCATTAACTTCTCTACCTTGGGGTGAAAAAGTAGTAAAAGAACCCTGCCATTCTCCTACATTTTCTAATAAGGATTGCCATTGGTTAGTCATAAATAGTGGAGAGAATATTTTAAGTGCTTACACCTCTACTCTACCGTAGATAGCTGTAGTCGCTTCAGATAACCATGCCCACATCTGATCCCCATAACAAAAATGCCACCATTCTCCGGGATGGCGCTGGAATCCAGCATGTTCCATAACTGCTTTTAGGAGTAGTCGTTGCTGATGGTAGGTTTGCCTTTGAGTATCAGCGGTCACTAAGTCTAGAGTATCAGCAGTCACTGAGTAGTTCGACAAGCTCACTGTAAGACTTTCCTGAAGTGCGGTCACTGAGCGTAGTCGAAGTGGGGAATTATGAGCATAATAATCGGGATGCGATCGCTCGGATATTTCATCAATGGGGGAACCAAAATCTATAATCATCCCAGTCTCATCAGCCAGAGCCAAGTCTACAGCCCCGCCGGTACTATGGGGTGGTGGAGTGCCACGGTCGTAATTCGGCACAGCCCAGATTTGGTGGACTAGTTCCCACAGGCTCTCGGATTGCTCTGGGGTTAAATTATCCCGTTGCCAACCCTTCGCTTGAACTAATTCCTCAAAGGTATGCTCCACCATGAATTTCTGCACGGCTACGGGACGATAACCATCAAAAATTGCCAGCTTCCAGCCGGGTTGTTGGGTTTGTAGATAATCCTGAGCCAATAGGAGGCGATCGACCACTCCTTGGCGCAAATGGTAGGGGGAATAATTAGGGTAACTAGCTCCCACCTGTTGGTAGGGATGGGGTGAAATCACTGCAAATTCATCCAGGGGAATTTCAACTAGGGGTTCCCCCAAATCATTGATAGGAATGTGGTGGTAGGGACGAGCTTTATACATATTCGTTATGGCGGTTTAAATTCAGTATTTAAGAGCAAATTACCGCATACATTACCTAATTTTAAAAGCGATCTCCCTAATGCTCTATCTCGATAAAAATTTGCTAGATGCGATCGCCCTAAAACTTTTTCGTAACTAAAGATAGAGGTAGACTTTCGCCATCCTGAAGATTAACCCCATTTTTCCAGAGTTCATATTCGCTAATATCAATATCCTCATTCCAAACCAACCCATGACCACCCGGCTCAATCCTAAAGTTCTTAAAAAAGCTAGTATTTAGTAATGCAACAAACATCTCTTTACTTAACAACTGAGAGATATCATATTTCTTGATTTGATTTTGGCTAAACTCAATCAACAAGGTGCGATCGTCAAGAACTTGAGCAGAAATAATTTTAGGAGGCTTCATAATAAGTATCTTAGTTATTTCAAAGGAGGCAACTTACAAAAATCTTGGGTATTCCACATATTTAGCAGTTCACCTTGATATAGCTTAGCCCATTCCATTACTAGCTTCTCAGCCCGGCTTGGTAAATCACCTTCGATGACTTCCAGCGATGTGATACTAATCAAAGCATTAAAATCACCATAAATTGCATGAAAATGTGGTGGTGGATGATCTCCAAAAAATATCTTGATAGTTATTCCATAGAATCTTGTAACTTCTGGCATATAGTACCTTTATTTTAATCCTCAGTCCAACTAGAGCGCCATGCAGCTTGAGCTTGAGCGATTTGGTAATGTTTTGATTGTTTGTGGTATTCCCGATCGAGAGCATAGAGTTTAGTCACTAATGCCCGGACATTATTACTAATATTTCCTAGTTCTGGCTCATTAAATTCCAAATCCCCCAGCCGCAGATAGATAGCTGTCAAGCGTAGGGGTTCTTTGGTAGATTCTTTAAGAGAAATATTGTGGGAAATACTTTGAGTAATATTTTGAGAAATACTTTGAGTAATATTTTGTAGAATCTCTTCAACCTCTGACTCTGTAATATCTTCGGTCTCCACCAACAAGTTGAGAGTATTAGGTCTGCTAATCACAGCGGCGGTATTTAGGGATTCTACCTTGGCCGCTGCTTCTAGAAGAGCGATCGGCAACTGTTGAGCTAACAATCCCACCTGATGAAGAAAATTATTTACTTCTTTAGAACCTTGTTGGAGAAGTTGCCCTACTTCTATATCTGTTTGTCGTTGCCAGTTAACTAGTTGCCTAATTTTGGGTAGCTTTTCCGTTTTTTCTAGTTTCTCAATTTTTTCTGGATCCGCATCAGATATTTTATCAACAGAATTAGAGGAAGAAATAATATTTTCTAGGTCTGCCAAAGGAGTTAGCAACTGCCCCATAATTCCCTGAGAGACATGCTTAATTTTAGTTTGGAGATTTATTCTTTGATTGAGAGATAACTGTAAAAAATTTTCTGGATAAACATCAGTACAAACTTGATAAACAGCCATAATAAGCTGCCGCTGAATTGTTTTGCCCAAAAGTTTTAGGTAAGGAGAATAAACCGCCAAAAGTTGCTGACTTATTTGAGCGATCGCCCCTTCTAATTTAACTAATTCCTGCTCAATCTTTTCGATCCGTTGCGGCATAATTCCTAAAGTTTTTTATCTCATTTTTTTATACAGCACTTTTATTGACTAGGCTTGGGTTTATATGTGGGCTGAGCGGAGTCGAAGCCCACACAACCTGCTATATCAATTAGAACAAGCTTGTAATCGACTGATCTGGGTGACAATTCCGTCTGCACCCTGCCGGAGAGTAGTGGTGGATTGCTGAGGATTATTAACTATAATGCTCACCACTAAAGGGTCATAATTAGGAATATCCAAATAACCAGAAAGGGCGACAACTCCCCGGAGAGTTCCTGTTTTGCCCCAGAAATTACCGGGAATATTTTTTAATCGGCTCCGCAGAGTTCCATTTTCGCCAGCAAGGGACAGGGAATTGCGATAGACTGTGGCCTCAGGAGAATTGGCCATGCCTTGAAGAGTCTGAACGATCGCCCTAGGAGTAACCTGATTCTGCCGGGCTAATCCAGAGCCATCTACTATTTTATATCCTTGAGGATCAACCCCTAAATTAGTTAAAGATTCTCCCACCGCAGCGACCCAGTTGCGATCGTCCCCCGTGGTAACTTTCCCGACTTGACGAGGCAACATTTCTGCATAAAAATTATTACTCTCCCGATTCATTTCTACTAAAAGATTAGCTAAAGGGGCAGATTCCACCGCTGCAACTTCTGAACTATTAGAGGGAATTACTAAGGGCGATCGACTCTTCGGAGCTTGGGTTTGATTAACATTAACTCCTAATTTTTTTAGCTCTGCTTGAAAGCGCTGTACTACATAGGAACTAGGCTCTAAAACTGGCAGATAAACCTCTTCTGGATCTGCGTTCACTCCTAGACTACCACTAATTTTTAACGCATTATTATTAGGACTAAAATCTACATCTACAGTCGAACCACTTCTACTAGTTTGAGAACTGTTAGTAATCCGCCATTGATTTGCTACCAATTCATCACTCCAATTTAAGCGCAGTGGCTCCCATAATTTCTGGGGAATAAGACTAAGAGTTACATAATTTTGATTGATAGTTAAGCTATTAACCGGAGGTGCATCGGTACTTTGAATATCAGCCCATGCCCAGTAAGGATTAAACATTTCTCCTTGAAAATAGCTATCATCTCCTACCAAAAGATTAATATTTCGTTTTCCTTGGTTAACTAATTGCTGACTAAGACGTTGGATTTGGGCATTATCTAAACTGGGATCGCCTCTACCTACTATTACTAGAGAATTTCCTTGGTTAGAGGTTGACCCACCAGTGCGATCGTACACAGAAGTCCGAATCCGAAAATTACTTCCTAATTGATGCAAGGCAGCAGCAGAAGTGAGGAGTTTTACATTAGAAGCTGGAGTAATAAATTGATCAGGATTTAACTCATAGAGGACTTGATTGGTTTTTAGATTAGTAACTAAGATGCCCCACTGTGATCGCCCATATTGATTGACTACTCGCTCGATCGATCTAGGTAATTGACTAGGACAAACATCTCCTGCCTTATCTGCTGCCTCTCCAGGTTTCTTTAATTCTTCCTTACCCTTTTCACTCTCATTAAGTTCCTCAATTGCATCAGCTTCCCTCGCGTCTAAGGATCTCTTTATCTTGGTTATTTCTAGGGTTTGTGTTGCTGATTCTGAAGCTGTTAAATTAGTTGATAAAACTTCTGCTCTTAGAGGTACAACAGCTAAAACAAATTGAGAAATAACTATTAGAGAAACAAATAAAGATTTATTTTTAGTAATGGAATTAGCAATTAATGGCATAAAACTCAAAATATTAGAATTAATTAAGTAAAAAATAGTAGGGTGTGTTAGCAAAGCGTAACGCACCAGTCAATCAATTCAATTAATATATTATTTAATCCCAATGTCTCCATGAAAGAGGTGAGATGCATTTAATTAACACACCCTACACTTACTACTCCCAAGAACTTATTCCAAAATCTTCCTTGCTTTAGGTAATTGCCACCAAGGAATCAGAGGATATTCATGATGTTCCCAGTGGTAACCGAAATGGTAACAAGTGATGAAAGATAGCCACAGGGGACGATAAATACTAGTGGCTCGGTGAGCATCGGTGAAACCACCCTCTGGGGTTTGGTGGGGCAGATAAGTCCCGAAGTAAAATAGCTGGACAGAACTCAACAAAGAAGGCACAACCCAAAATAGAGTTAGATTGTTGTTAGGAATATCCAACTGGGATTTGATGAGATTATAGAGCAGACTTAAACCCAAAATCCGCCACCAACTCCAATGAACCGCCATAAACTTTACGTACCAAACAAAGAAATTCCGATGCTCCCCCTCGTGGTAGTCCGGGTCTTCTTGACTTGCAGGATGGTAGTGGTGTTCCCAGTGTTTGAGGACTAATTTTTGATAATCAAACAGAGCATAGATTTTGACGGCGATATTCCCGACTAGATCATTAATAAATTTATTTTTGGGATAAACCACTCCGTGCATAGCATCATGAGCAGTAATAAACAAGCCTGTGTAGAGGAAAATCTGCCATAACATAGCGGGGATGATCAGGTAAACCGGAGTTTGGGCAATATCTATGGTGAACAAAAATACCGTACTCACGACCCATGTCATGATAATTATTAAGCCGATGATTAATCCACGATCGTCATCCTTGTCAACCCTAAGAGCTTCGGGAGTATTACTAGACTGGAGTGAGGAAGTATTTTGGAATGATGTAACCATGTAAAACCTAAGTAAAATCTAAATCTGGGGTTTAATCAAAAGGAGTCTCATCAAAAAGCTGATATCTTAGCTTTAGGAGTTTGGCTTTAGAAATTGTAACACTAGCTTATAGGAATTAACGTAATGCCAGAAATTAACGATCGCACCCTAATTACTGAACTCACAGCCCTCTACATGGAGTATGAGAAAGCCCTGTGCAGTAATGATATAGCAACGATGGATCGGTTATTTTGGGATTCCCCAGAGGTGATGCGGCTAGGGGCGACGGAAAATTTGTACGGTATTGAAGAGATTCGAGCATTTCGTCAAGGAAGACCAGCAGTTAACCTAGAAAGGGAAATTATCAAACTTAAGGTAGTGACCTTTGGCCAAGATACTGCCTCTGTGGTTCTAGAGTTTAAGCGAGTAATTAATGATATCCCCCGCTATGGTAGACAAAGCCAACTGTGGCGCAAGTTTCCTGAAGGTTGGAAGATAGTTTTTGCCCATGTATCTTTTTTGCCTTTATCTTGAGGATGGATTCATTTCTTTAACTGATTGATTGATTTGCAGAAATGCTGCTCGTGATCCCGTGATCCCCAAGGAAAAATATTTTAGAAACAGATTTGCTGAGAGAGCTTAACATTTGTTAAGATTAGTAAGTAAAGTTAAGATTAAGATATAACTTCCCCAGATCACATCCCTAGGAGGGAATACGAGTGAATAGTAATAATAAAAAATGGAGAAATGCTGGACTGTACACCCTGCTTGCGATCGTAGTCATCGCTCTAGGCACAGCCTTATTAGATAAGCAACCTGTTGCCAAAGAAACATGGAAGTATAGTCGCCTCATCTCTGAAGTCCGTAGCGGCAAAGTAGAAACTGTACGCTTGAGTGCAGATCGCACCCGTGCCATAGTAGTAGCCCAAGATGGCAACCAAGTATTGGTTAACTTGCCCAACGACCCCCAACTAATCAATATCTTGACTACTAATAATGTCGATATCTCCGTCCTACCTCAAGGAGATGATGGGCAGTTACTCCGGGGCTTAAGTAGTTTTCTGATTCCTGTATTATTGGTGGTTGGTCTATTCTTCCTAGTCCGCCGCGCTCAAAATGGCCCAGGTTCCCAAGCTATGAACTTTGGGAAATCTAAGGCACGAGTCCAAATGGAACCCCAAACCCAAGTTACTTTCGGCGATGTGGCGGGGATTGACCAAGCAAAACTAGAACTAAATGAAGTAGTGGATTTCCTTAAGAATGCCGATCGCTTCACCGCAGTAGGAGCAAAAATTCCTAAAGGGGTCTTGCTAGTAGGACCTCCGGGAACTGGAAAAACCCTCCTAGCCCGTGCCGTAGCTGGAGAAGCTGGAGTTCCTTTCTTTTCCATCTCTGGTTCCGAATTTGTCGAAATGTTTGTAGGTGTTGGTGCTTCCCGGGTGCGGGATTTGTTTGAACAAGCAAAAACCAATGCTCCCTGTATTGTCTTTATCGATGAAATTGATGCTGTCGGTCGGCAACGGGGTGCAGGTTTAGGCGGTGGTAATGATGAACGGGAACAAACCTTGAACCAACTCCTCACCGAAATGGATGGTTTTGAAGGCAATACCGGCATTATTATTATTGCAGCCACTAACCGCCCCGATGTATTGGATGCTGCCTTGCTCCGTCCCGGTAGATTCGATCGCCAAGTAGTAGTCGATCGTCCAGATTATTCAGGTAGACTAGAAATTCTCAATGTCCACGCCAGAGGCAAAACCCTGAGTAAGGATGTGGATTTGGAAAAAATTGCCCGTCGGACTCCCGGTTTTACTGGGGCAGATTTATCTAACCTGTTGAATGAAGCGGCAATCTTGGCTGCTCGCCGGAGTTTGACCGAGATTTCTATGGATGAAGTAAATGATGCGATCGATCGTGTCCTAGCTGGCCCAGAGAAGAAAGACCGAGTAATGAGCGAGAAGCGAAAGACTTTAGTGGCTTACCATGAAGCGGGTCATGCCCTAGTTGGCGCTTTGATGCCTGATTATGATCCTGTGCAAAAAATCAGCATTATCCCCCGTGGTCGGGCTGGTGGTCTAACTTGGTTCACCCCCAGTGAAGACCGGATGGATTCTGGCTTGTACTCTCGCTCTTACCTGCAAAATCAGATGGCTGTAGCTCTTGGTGGTCGTATCGCCGAAGAAATTATCTTTGGGGAAGAAGAAGTCACCACTGGTGCATCTAATGACCTGCAACAGGTGGCACGGGTAGCCCGGCAGATGATTACTCGGTTTGGCATGAGCGATCGCCTTGGTCCTGTGGCTCTGGGCAGACAATCGGGGAATATGTTCCTAGGTCGGGATATTGCTAGCGATCGAGATTTCTCTGATGCAACGGCAGCCACTATCGATGATGAAGTG
>JANMHD010000408.1:0-1807 GCA_031374985.1 Coleofasciculaceae cyanobacterium OTE_70_metabat_329
CTGATCCCTTTGCTAAAGTTCCGGGCGATCGATCCCCCGTTTGCCCCGACACCGGGCAACTGATCCAGCTTAAACACCTTGGGCCCCAAAGAACCGGGAGCTTCGGCTCTAGCCGCAGGATTACTAAGTTGGTTATCAATCCCCGCCCCCCGGCGAATCAGAATCCGGCGAGTATCCTTCCCAAAGGGAGCAGGACTAGTATTGGGGTTCTTGGTTTCTTTCGGGAAGATTGCCCCAAACTGAATTTCCAAGGGATCATTACCAGAGCCATAGACGTGCTGATCTGCTAATGGTTGTTCATAGCGAGCAAAGGTAGTGATAAATTGAGGAACCTTACGGAAAGGCGCACTGTAGTTAAACAGGTCTTGCTGTTGTCCCCAGTTACGGCATTCCTGAGCTTCCACCCCCAAACCTCGGAGGTAAGGTACAGTTTCTTCCCCAAAATAATCACTATATTCTTGGGAATCTACCAAGGAATCTACTAGAGCTGCCAAACCACCTTTAGAAACAATACTAAAATAGGTTTGCACTTCTTCTCTAGAGCTAGGACCCCGCCCTAGGAAGTGACGGAAAGCTAATTCTAAAGCTCGGCTATTGATAAAAGGTTCAAAAAATTGCTTTTGATATAGGGAAGATTTTCCGAGGCGGCGGATAAATTCCTTCATGGAAATATCCCCATTTTTTACCTGAGATTCCAGATAAGAAATAGATTGGCTGTAGGCACGAGTGATATCCCGCTCAAATACCTGACGGTAGGCAGCTTTGATGATCGCTGTCTTTTCCGAGCTAGATAAACCCGGTTTCATAGCGTACTTAGGACGGTTTTCGGCCGCATTAAAGTAGCTTTGGGGTAATTGTAAGCCTTGTTGATCCCCAAAAGGACGTTGCCGCACCTTGGTGGAAGGGGTAGGAGCTTTGAACTCATTGATCAGGATGGTAAAGTAATCAGCGATGATTTCCTTACTATCTGCGTCATTTTTGAAATAGCCCAAACTGGCAACCCGCATCTCTTCAAGAGCCACGATCGTTGCATCACTAGAACAAGCTCTTTCAATAATTTCCCGCAAACCCCGGACATTGACCACAATAATATTTGGGTCGCCTGCCACGATCGCATAGGTCAGATAGCGCAGGAACCAAGACATATCCCGGAGGGATTTTTGCATATTCCGCGCCCCGTAGCGAGCCACATTGATGGGGCGGAAGCTGACTGGAGCCGGCACACTAGCTACGCCACCACCACCGCTAAAAATGGACTTGAAACTATCAAAGAAGCCACCACTACTGGCTTCTACGTAGGTGACAGTTCCTAGTTTCATACCATCTTGGAGGTCTGAAGTACTGCCTCTAGAGGCTGCTCCGGCCGTTGCCATGGCCATAGGTGCCGATGGTTTTTCGAGAAAAGCCATCGGGGAACCGCCAGTAAAAATTCGATTTGCTGCTCTAGAGACAATTAAATCAGCATTATTGGTCAGGACACTAGCGATTTCTAAACGTTTATTACCGGATTTAAAATAACTGGCTAATTCACTTAGCTCCCCACCTTCCAAGAAGCGGTCTTGTTGTTCCGCTTGGGAAATTGTGGAAACCGGCACAGTCTGGTACAGTTGCGGGCGAGCAACCGAACTACCACCACTTGCTTTTACACTCATTGGTTTACTAATTCACTCCCTTGCCAAAATTTATATTTGATGATCTGGATTTATCATCTCAGTATTTAGATTAGAATGTTTCTTGTTTAGATTCTCATTTTGTTAAGAATTGTCTCAAAGAACTTTTTGTTATCTAGGAACTATGCTCTAAATGC
>JANMHD010000565.1:0-3023 GCA_031374985.1 Coleofasciculaceae cyanobacterium OTE_70_metabat_329
GGATAGTTGGGGGGCAGTAGTAGAGGCCCTAGCTTATCTGAAAACCTTTGATCTGGATGGGGATGGTATCCCAGAAAATTCTGGAGCACCGGATCAGACCTTTGATGATTGGCGGCTACAGGGAATTAGTGCCTATTGTGGGGGCTTATGGTTGACAGCTTTGCAAAGTGCGATCGCTATAGGCAAAATCCTCCAAACTCAATCAGAACCGCCGCCGGGATTAGCAGAAACTATTACCACCTATCAACAATGGTTTGCCCAATCTCAACCCTTGTATCAAGAAAAACTCTGGAATGGTCAATTTTATAAGCTAGATACCGATAGTGGGTCTGAAGTAGTTATGGCAGATCAAATCTGTGGACAGTTCTTTGCTCGGCTATTGCAACTCCCAGATATTATTCCCGCAGAATGTACAGAATCTGCCCTGAGAACTATCTATGATTCCTGTTTTGTAAAATTCAATGACGGTAAGTATGGCGCAGCTAACGGGGTGAAAATTGATGGTACACCAGTAGATCCCGATGCTACCCATCCCCTGGAAGTCTGGACAGGAATTAATTTTGGTTTAGCAGCTTTCTTAACTCAAATGGGCATGAAAACTGAAGCGATGCAATTAACAGAGGCAGTAGTACAGCAAGTTTATACTAATGGTCTGCAATTCCGCACCCCAGAGGCAATCACTGCTAGTGGGACATTCCGAGCTTGTCACTACCTGCGGGCTATGGCTATTTGGGGTATCTTGTGGCAGCTAGATAATTAGAACTTTTGTATAAAATAGGACTTGCATCCAATTAAGTAAGTCCTGTCATAAATTTGAACCTTGAGGAAAATAGGCCATGATTATCCCAGCTCAAGAAAAAAAGATTTATACATCCGAAGAATATCTTGAATTTGAAGTAAATTCAGATGCCCGGCATGAATATATCAACGGAGAAATTATTCCCATGACTGGCGGCACACCTAACCATAACGATCTTGCTGGAAATTTTTATATTCTACTGAAATCCAGTCTTAAGAATAAAGGGTATCGAATATTTTATGTAGACCAACGCCTTTGGATTCCAGATTTTGGAATTCATACTTATCCTGATGTAATGGTAGTGCCTAAACCGATCGAACTACAGGCGGGACGCAAAGACACCGTTACTAATCCAGTATTGATTGCGGAAGTATTATCTAAATCAACTAAAAGTTACGACAGAGATGAGAAATTTGCCGCCTATCGTACTATTAGTACCTTTCAGGAATATTTATTAATTGATCAATACACTCCCCACGTTGAGCAATATTCTAAGACTGATACTAATAAGTGGATTTTTAGTGAATATGATAGCCTAGAGGCTTGTGTCGAACTAGAGTCTATTTCCTGTACAATTCTCTTAGTAGATATATATAGTGATATTGAATTTGAGGAAAAATAGCTCAGACCTAGCGATCGTCAAAGTTAGGAATTGAGAAACGATCGGATCATAACAAATTATTGGAGCGGACAAAGTTATAATATTTGGGTTGAGAGCTTAAATTTATTTCTACCCCTCAATTCAGCCGTTCAGCAAAAAGACCGAGAGAGCACTTAAAGGTAGGCTGGCAAGTCCGGATGAGCCGGCTGATGTGCTGCTGGGTCGTTAGGAGTATCAATCATGAAAGTCACACGAGACAAACTGGAGCAAGCAGGTCGGCCAGACCTCAGAAGGCTTCTGTCTGAGCGCAATCAGTACCCAGAGCGCGCATCAGAGATCGATGAAGAAATACGCCAGACCTTTGAACGCAGGGTGGCTATTCTGGTGTTGGACATGTGCGGCTTTTCCCGATTGACATACAAGTATGGCATTATCCATTTTCTTGCGATGGTCTGTCAAATGGAGCAGGGAGCCTGCCCAGCGGTAACGGGTAATGGCGGGGAAGTCATCAAGCAGGAAGCCGACAACTTGTTTGCTATATTCGCTCAGCCCGCCCAAGCGCTTGAGGCGGCTCTTGACATATTTCGAGCTTTCGAGGCTATGAATGAAGTCACGTCTGAAGAACGCAACATTTACGGCAGTATTGGCATTGGTTTTGGCGACACCCTAGTTGTCGGGAGTCATGATCTGTTCGGTCACGAAATGAACCTAGCTTGCAAGTTAGGTGAGGATTTGGCTGCAAAGATGGAAATTCTGCTCACCCCAGCAGCCCATGACGCTTTGCCACCGGGACGCTACGCCTGTACGCCCGATTCCTTCTTGATCAGTGGACTAGAACTCCATTGCCAGCGTTTTCAACAATGCCTGTATCCACGTCCGTGGGGTGAGGCTGTTGGGAAAAGTAGATGACTAGAAAAGGGGACATTCAAGTTTTTAGGCTGAACAATATGCTACAGCAGACCGACAACGCAAAAGATGGTGCTTCGAGCCATAACGTCATCCCCGCATGAGTCGGCGGTGACATTAGTCGTTATACCGAACTGATGCGTCCGTCTAGGTTGTCTGATTTCATCCGAGATTGGGCAAGCAAAAATAGTTATCTCTGTTATTGAGTTCGGAGAGATTATTGGCGATCGCAAAGGTTAAGAAATTGAGAAGCTGGAGTTTAGACTAGAAATATCTACTAAAAAGGCTTGCTTGTTCAAGTTGTTGAAGAGCAGAATTAGGAGTCTAGCTTTCTGCGATCGAGGGTTAACGGCTTTGGATTCCAGATTTTGGAATTCATACTTATCCTGATGTGATGGTAGTCCCTAAACCGATATTGCTCCGCAACCCTAAAGCGATCGCTATTCCAGTTAGAGAAGACAAAGGTTTAATACTTTATTTTAATTAACCATTGAGAAGAGCTTCTACAAACTCATAGCTAGAAAAAGGTCGTAGGTCTTCAATGCCTTCCCCAGCACCGATAAAACGAATTGGTAAACCTAATTGTTTTACTACAGCCAGAGCTACCCCACCTTTGGCAGTGCCATCTAATTTTGTTAATACGACTCCACTAAGTTTGGCAGCTTCCGCAAATACTTGGGCTTGGACTAAGCCATTTTGTCCTAGGGTTGCATCAAG
>JANMHD010000570.1:0-3286 GCA_031374985.1 Coleofasciculaceae cyanobacterium OTE_70_metabat_329
GATTTTACTAAATATTTGTATCTTCTATGGCGTTTCTCCCCTAATCCTAGCTTGGGGAGGGATGGGTTTCGCTGAACGATTTAATTGTCTGGTAGAAGCAATTGTTTTTACCTGCGCTAATCCTCCTTGGTTAGGGGACATGATTACAGGTATGGTTTTTGCCCACTGGCTGGCGATCGTAACTATCCCCTCAGCTATTTTGGGATGTATTGGTCTACTTATTTCTTTGATTTTAAAATTTAACCCATCCCTAATTAATCTCAATATTTCAGGAACTCCGATCGCTAATTTTCACCGTAGTCGTCGCCATAAAGCAATTGCCGGAGTTTGTGCAGCGATCGCTCGGCACTGGAACCTCTCAATTTTAGGAGTACGAATAACTACAGTTACTTTAGCGATCGTCATCCCCGGAATTTTTCTATTATTTTATCTTTGGTTCTGGTTAGCATTTCCCCTAGAACCATTAACACATTCCAATTTATTAATTGATACTTCTAAATAATTAGAAAATCTCATAACTTTAAGATATTACTTCTTATAAATAAATAGGTATAGGGACATTTTGAGTAACTTAAACTAAGGAAAGCAAAATAATGAAATTGAAGCAATATAAATTATTCATCTGTTTAGTAGCTTTAAGTATGTTTGTCGGCTGCACTTTCACCTGGGGTGCTTTGAGAGGTTCTGGCATATCCAAGACTGAATCTAGAGTAGTTAGTGGATTTTCATCTATCTCTAGTAAATCTATAGGCAGGGTTATGATACAGCAGACAGGAAAAGAATCTCTAATAGTCACTGCTGATGATAATATTCTGCCCCTGCTAGAAAGTCGTGTAACTGATAATATTTTGTATCTCACTATTGCCAAAGATACCCATATGAATCCAACTAAACCTATTGAATTTGTGGTGGAGGTAAAGAGCCTAGAGAACTTGAAAATAGATGGGGTTGGCAGTATTGAAGCTAAGAATATTCAAGGGAAACAGTTATCGGTTTCTTTAGATGGAGTGGGTAGTATGACGATCGCTGGTAATGTCGATGTGCTGAATCTTAGTCTTTCTGGAGTCGGCAGTTTTAATGGTGAGGAGTTCAAGACTAAGCAAGCTACAGTGCGCCATGACGGTGTGGGGAGTGCTGTGGTTAATGTCAGTGAGCAGTTAGATGCAACTCTCTCTGGTGTGGGTTCAGTGGAGTATATTGGTTCTCCCCAAGTCCGGGAATCCAAAAAGGGTCTAGGGTCGGTCAAGAAACGTTCCTAAATAATGAATCGATAATCAAAACTCATAAGGAGAAAAGTTACGTAATGTTTAAACTATCTACTAAGTTATTTCTTACTCTATTAGCGATCATTATAACATTCTTAATAGTCTATTTACAACCTTTGAAAGCAACAGCTATTCTGCCAGATTCCACACCTATTAAACAGCTTGTATTGATGGCGACTGCCCCTACTGCTCCTTATCTGGAAACCGCTATTTTGGGAGGCAAACCCATTAGTGTTTTATATGTAACTCGTGCTGATGATAATGTGTTGGTGCGTTGCTATCCCGGCTATCAGCCAAGCATGGTAATTCGATCGATGGGTAGTAATCCTAGTGCAAATACCCAAAAAGAAGGGATTGTAATTTGTCAGCCATCTTCGTAGCGATCAAGATTTAAGTTTTATCTTTAATAATAAAAAAAGATAAATAAGTTTTGTGCTGTAGTTCATCAATCAATACATTAAATAAAGGCAATTCAATGATTACTGTCCATCATTTAAATAATTCCCGTTCCCAGCGTGTACTTTGGCTACTAGAGGAACTTGGACTTCCCTACGAAATCAAGCGCTACGAGCGTAATCCAAAAACTATGTTGGCTCCCCCATCTTTACGGAAAGTACATCCCCTCGGTAAATCACCTGTGATCACTGATGGTGATCTGACAGTGGCGGAATCGGGAGCTATAGTCGAGTATCTAGTCGATCGCTATGGCAATGGACGCTTAAAACCTGCTCTAGGCACACCAGAACATTTGCGCTACACCTACTGGCTACATTACGCAGAAGGTTCTGCTATGCCACCGCTATTACTGAAGCTAATCTTCGACCAAATCGATAAGAGTCCCATGCTCTTTTTTGTGCGCCCGATCGCTAAATCAATCACAAGCCGCGTCAAAAGCTCATTTATCGAGCCTCAGATCACCCAACACTTAGATTACATGGAGGCAGAGATTGGAAAAAGCACATGGTTTGCTGGTAACGAATTTACCGCTGCCGATATCCAAATTAGCTTCCCGCTAGAGGCGGCGGCGGCACGGGCTGGACTGAATGCAAGTCGTCCCAAACTTATCGCATTCTTGAATCGTATCCACACACGTCCAGCGTACCAACAAGCATTAAAGCGTGGTGGAGATTACAACCTTTTGAGTTAAGCGAAATATCTATTGTGAGGCAAAGCAAAATGACATTCATCAGATTTTGGCGATTTATTACGCTGATGCTGACTTCGTTTAGTCTTAGTTTGACGATGACACATTTGCTAGAGTTACCGCAAAGAATGCAGTTTGACCAACAACTTTGGGTTAGAGTGACAGTCATTGAAAATCTTTATCGGTTGTTTGGCTCAGTCGGTGCATTCTTTGAAGTTACCGCTATTCTGACCGCGCTTATTCTCGCATTTTTAGTTCGCAAACATGGCTCAACATTTTATTGGACATTGTGCGGAGCGATATTCTTGGCGATCGCATTTGTGAGTTGGATTATATTTGTCGCGCCAATGAATGCGGAATTTGCTAAATGGTTAACGACTCCCATTCCCTCAAATTGGATGCAGTATCGTGATCAATGGGAATATGCCCATGCCACTAATGCCCTTGTTAAAATTATGGGGCTAAGTTTTCTTGTAACCTCAGTAATTGTGGAAACCACAGAAAAGACAAAAACTTAATGGAAAATACATTAATTGATCAAGTATTTCGCGATCGCGAAGGCAAAATTGTTCTAGCGCAGATGCCGAACTTGCCTCTTATCGTTTGGATTGTAGCGACTGTATTAAAGCTAATTTTTACCACAGGTAAAATTAACATTGGATTAGAAGTAATCGCTTTTGGCGCTCTATTCACTTGGGCATGGGAAGAATTATTTCAAGGCGTTAATTACTTTCGCAGAGCATTAGGAATTATTGTACTTGTTAGTCTAAGTGCCTCGAAAATTTAATGTATAGCTGTAGTCAGTCTTGTTAGGACATAAAACTAGAAGACGAGTTGCGGCGCAACTCGTTTCTTGATTTTTAATTCGTCCTAATGC
>JANMHD010000581.1:0-2638 GCA_031374985.1 Coleofasciculaceae cyanobacterium OTE_70_metabat_329
TTTGAGCAAATGTCTATCACTGAGCGCCAAAAATTTGCGACAGAAACTCTAGTTAACGTGGGGGGCAAAATCCGCCATCAGCAAATAAGACTATCCCCAGAACCAGATATAGCAGAATATATCGTCGTTACTCTCTTAGTAGGAACGGCTGATGACCAGCCCCTCTTCCCAGAAATCCATACAGAAGAAGACCTCAAGGCAGCCCTAAATCGCATAGCGGCTATTTCCCCTGACTATCTCATGATTTTTGAACTCCTATGGACACCAGCCGAGGAAAAGGATAGTCTTACCTACGATCAGCTATTAGCCAACTATGCCGATATGCGCCAACTAGTTTAATTTTCTAAACTTACATAATAGGAGTATGAATTAAAAAGGAATAAGAATATCAGCAACGCCAAAATATATTAGAAATAAAAGTTCTACAGCCAAGTAAACTTTTATTTTTACCATAGATTCTAGATATTTACACTTATTAATGTTTCATTTGCCCATCCTTCAATTTCTTCTTCTGCTAAAACTTTGGTATCCATTTCTTTAAGAATTTTAGTAGTCTTCTGATAAGAGCGACTGAGCTGTGAATAATTTTCAGATTCAATTTTTGGAGGTCAGGAAACGATCGCTATAGGAAAATTAGGTAAATATTCCTTAATATCAGCTACTCGCCAATATAGAGAATCTAAATTTGATTGAGGGACTTGTACCTCAAAAGAAATTCCATGCGCTGCTAAATAAGGGTGCCCATTAGCAACTACTACATCAAAATCATGGACTCCTTGGATACCTTGTAAGTTACGCTTTAGATAATCTTTGCTTTTGTTGCCAAGACGATCTTTTAAAACTTTTTTGATCTTTGAAATTGTTACTTTTGCTGCTGATTGACGATCACGAACTGTAGACTTTTGAATAAAGTGATCGACTAAAAAGCTAGAGCTAATATCTTTCATTAGAGAATTTATATCTTCCAAGGAGGCGCGAGGTTCTGTAAACTGGATACTATTTATGTTACCAAGGGCTAGTTGTGTTAAATACTCACAGCGGGATATCTCATCAGATATGCTATCTGGAGAAAGTAACCCAGACTCCGCCGATTCCTGCATCCGTTGAGCAAAATCATATAAGAAGCTAATATCAGTTTTCCCAAAATTACGTACTCGATCCCAAGACTGCAAAAATTTTACACACACCTGATCATGATCAAAAGCAAGCACACCAATATTAATCCGCTCATCTGCGATCGGGTTTGGTACATACTGAATAACACTGTACTTGCTCATTATAACTACCACCTCTTGCTCAATAATCTACTTACCGAAGTGCTAATAGGTTCCGTTGTCTTCTAATTAGGTACTCTATCATCATAGTCCGTTCCTCAATTGTAATGCCCCACTCTACGGGTGGAAGAGCAACTATCTTAATAACTGCCTCTTCATTGATATTTACTAAAGCATCTAGAGCTTGGTTGATCTCTGGGGAGGTAAAATGACATTCTTTTGACAAAAAAGTATCTACTTGAGCGTTGTCAGCCTCTAGTAAATCTTCTACTGCCCAATTAGGACTATTGGGGAAAAAATGCCCGTGATCTACTGAATATATTAACCTTGGAAGCGTAGTTTTAAAAAGAAACTGATGGTCGTTAGCCTTTGTCCATCCATAAAGTACTGCTAGCAAGGCTAGTCTTGATCGATTTTCAATATTGCTAGTGGCAATTAAATCTCTACTATCAAAGCAATCCGGTACAAATGCTGAACCATGTGCTATCTCATAAGAAATATGAGCAAGATTTTTTTCAATCTCTATCAATTTAGTAAGATCAACAAACTGTACATCTGTAACGGGTGCGCCCAATAATAGTCCTAATCTAGCAACAATTTGCTCATTAATGATTTGCCGCCCTGCATTTCGTCCTTTAACCACATAATCTTTGCCATCATTACACCTAAGTAAGACTGGTTGAGCCTTGGTACTCCAACCTTTTTTGAAAGTCCTTGCTTCAATAATTGTTCTCGACTGAGCGATCGCAACTTCTAGCTGTTCCCTCCATCTTTGCCGATCTTTGGTTGAATAAGTTCCCTTTTTGCTCACAACTTAAAGCTACTTATCATTTTATTCATCCTGATACAGCAGTTTGCCTACAAGTATAGCTAACCTTCTTAGCAACTGCTGTATATATCAATTCTCAATGATTTTAACCCCAAAGATGATTGAAATCATTGAGGCTTGTTAGCTGCCAAAATGGCGAATTATGGCATCGGCAAATTCCGAACACTTCAGCGCTGGAACTGGGGGTTCCATGAGTCTGGCCAGATCATAGGTAACTTCCTTGTTAGCGATCGCTCCACTCACTCCTTTTTTTACTAAATCTGCCGCTTCTTGCCAGCCCATGTATTCCAGCATCATTACCCCAGAGAGGATAAGGGAGCCGGGATTAACCCGATCGAGGCCAGCGTGCTTCGGAGCAGTGCCGTGGGTCGCCTCAAAGATGGCGCAGGTATCCCCAATATTTGCCCCAGGCCCCATACCTAAACCCCCCACAATAGCGGCGGCGGCATCCGAAAGATAATCGCCATTTAGGTTCATAGTAGCCAAGATAGAATATTCATCGGGGCGGGTTTGAATTTGCTGGAAAATACTATCA
>JANMHD010000584.1:0-4888 GCA_031374985.1 Coleofasciculaceae cyanobacterium OTE_70_metabat_329
GGGTGACGGTGCGAGCGTCCCACCCCTCGGTCAGCATGGAGACGGAGACGACGCAGCGGATCGGCTCGCCCAGGCGGCCGGGCTGAGATCGCATTCAGCATAGGTTGAGCAGGGGCAGGTAAATTCAGAGCAGTATTGCCAGTGCCCAGAGTTCCCACCCATGATCCCTGATAGGTATTTCCAGTCACGGTGCTTCCACTACCGAGAACGATCGCAGCGGCTGGATTCGTGGTTAGAGTTTCATACTGCCCTCTATTTCTCAGGGATTTAGTACCACTAATATCTGTACCAAATTTATTGTTGAGGACTTTGATCCCAGTAACAAACTCAGACCGAAACATCTCCATGCCATTCGTTTCATAGTCAAAGCCGCTAGCAGCTACTAAATTGCGTTGAAAGGTGATGTTATCAGAATTACCATCTATAAAAACCGACCAACGCTGACTGCCCAAAGGCAATGTACCAGTGACATCGGTGCCGATTTTATTATCTTCTACTAAAACTCCTGTAGAGCCAGCCCGGATCACCAAGGCTGAAGTTGTATTGCCAGAAATTAGATTATTTCGGACGATCGTATTAGGGCTGCGGTGGATATACAGAGCATGGGCTACATTGGGATCACCCCACCAGCTATTCCCCAGACCCACAGTTCCAGAGGTATCAGTACTAATATAGTTATTTTCAATTAATACGCCACTCGGTCCCCCTGCCCAGACACTATAATTATTCCCATCGCCAACTTTGATCCCATTACCCTCAAAGCGATTAATTACAAAACCTTTAGCAACACTGTTGCTACTGCCCGTCAAGAAAGTTAAACCATTACCGTTTGTATTTACTGGAATCTTGTCACCCCGGAGTTCGATCGCCGGTCTGCCCCCCGATCCCGGTTGGCTAGTTCCATCAAGAGTGATCTGGCTAGTAATATTTGGTAAGGGGGTCAGGAGATTGATCGTCTGCACTCCTCCCCCTGCAATATTAAAGACAATATCATCAGCTCCAGCAGCAACATTAGCATTAGCGATCACCTGCCGCAGAGAACCAGTTCCAGAATCGTTATTATTAGTAACCGTAAAAGTTGCTAACACAGATTGGTAGGCATCTCGGACTTTTTGACTAAAGGATTGTCCCGCTTCAATAATTCCGGTACTTTTTTCTAAAACCCAATTACCACCTTTAGTAGAGCTACCAGTCAAATCCGTAGAGGCGGCTACATCTGCTCCCGTAATTTGACTTAGTTGATTAATAAACTGTGTTCCCAGTTCACCTGTTGCTACGTCACAACCATAAATAAGTAGATCAGGAATTTTACCTTCTGAAGGCTTAAACCATTGTTGAAGTGATGTTTTATATTGATCCAGATTATTTAACCCTAAGCTAGTGGAGCCAAGTTGGATATTACCAACATCACCGTGGCTAAGGATTTGGATACTTTTTACTTCTCCTTTCCTAAGTTTTAAGTAATCGGTGATTTGCTCAATCCCGTCTTGAGTTGAATCTATAATTACTGCTTCACTATTAGTTTCTAAACCTAATAACAGAGTATAAATATCCTCCACTCTACTATCAATAAAAATAATATTTGTAGCTTCTTGAATAGATGTATTCTGTTGCGAATTAATTAAATTAACCATAAATGAAATACCTTATAAATTATTTGGACAGAATTATCTCACCTACAGCATGGGTGAAATTATTGGAGATTATAATAAATGTCGTGTTTATAAAAATAGTGTATTTCTAAATAGAAAAAATGCCATTTTAGGAAGCTAGTACTGTATAGACAAGACGGAATAAATACATCCTAACTAGCTATAAGTTTTGAGATTATCCAAGTGTATATCATAGGTTTTTATTGGGAATAATATTGTTTTTTTATGCTAAATATCTATACATATATTAACTAAATACGTAAATTTACTGTCTTTAGTTTGTAAGGATTCCATAAAGTTTAGGTAAAGAAATGGCAAGGATGAGCTAACCGCTTGAGTGTGAATGGCTACCGCTACCTGTAGTCTAGAAACAAAAAAAGCTCCCCTTACCTTCAGGCAATGGGAGCTTTCTAAAAAGTAGTTGTTTAATTTGACTTAGTTACACCATAGCCATAGTGGGTTGAGGGATATCCCAGCGGCCAACGGCTCTGCCAATTACCCCTAATTCGCCCATGAGTCGATCGAACTTCTCTGGGTTGAGGGATTGAGGCCCATCGGAAAGAGCCTTAGCTGGGTTGGGATGAACTTCGATCATCAGGGAGTCTGTCCCCGCTGCGATCGATGCCAAAGCCATAGCGGGTACGTATTCCCACCTACCAGTTCCGTGGCTAGGATCCATCATGATAGGCAGGTGAGTCAAGAGACGTAACACAGGGATGCAAGCCAAATCTAGGGTATTGCGGGCGTACTGGCGATCGAAGGTGCGAATCCCTCGTTCACAGAGGATCACATTAGGGTTTCCTGCTGCCAAGATATATTCTGCCGCCATCAACCAATCTTCGATCGTGGCTGCCATCCCCCGCTTCAGCAGTACTGGCTTATCCTGCGCCCCGACTTTTTTGAGGAGGGAGAAATTCTGCATATTTCTTGCTCCTACTTGGATCACATCGGCAACTTCCACAATTTTGTCTAGGTCGGCCGCATCCATCACTTCAGTAATAATTCCCAAACCCGTAGCTTCTCGAGCCGCGGCTAATAGTTCTAAGGCACTCTCGCCATGACCCTGAAAAGCGTAGGGAGAAGTTCTAGGCTTATAGGCTCCACCCCGGAGGAATTTAGCCCCGGCTGCCTTGACTCGCTTGGCAGTTTCAATGATCATTTCTTCATTTTCTACGGAGCAAGGGCCAGCCACCACTGAGATGGGATGATGTTTGCCGATCGCTACTTTCCCATTAGGAGTCTCAACCCAAACTTCGCTATATTCCCCACTCCGATACTCCAAAGATGCCTTCTTAAAGGGCTGTTCCACGCGCAGGACTTGCTCCACCCAAGGACTAAATTCTTTCAATTGCAAATTATCTAACTCTGCTGTATCCCCCACTAGACCAATTACCGTCTTGTGCTTGCCAACAATTTTTTCTGGACTAACTCCAAAAGTAGTAGACAACTCATGACAAACCCTTTCCAACTCAGCTTCGGGAGTCCCGACACGCATGACAACAATCATGATTTTAATCCTTAGTAAAAATATCTAGTAAATATTTTGGTACTACTAGGGTGATAACTTCCCCTGCATTGCGGGAGAAATCATTACTTTTTTAGCATTACCACTGCGCTATTAAACACTAATAACTATTATTCACGAACCTAGAAATAATTCTCAATTACTCTAGGATTATTTCAGACTTTTCTGTCTTGCTTCCTGCCAAGCCCCGACTAAGCGCTGGAAGTTGGTACTAAACTCCGTCCATCCCACCAGACTGCCAGAAGTATCCTCATCCCAAGAGGCAGAAATTACCCCATAACTCAACCCCAATACTCCTAAGCCAAACCAGCCCATGCTAACTAGGAGTACGGCTGTATTAGGTAGATTGAATAAATCATTCACCACAATGAAGTAACTACCAACAAAAGTTAGTACTCCAAGTAAAATTGGAACTCCTGATAAAATTGCCATTCTGCGAATCATTCGGCTACTCACTACCTCTGGAATAGCCGGGGACTCACGATTTTGTGACCCAGTCCTAGGGAGATTTTGTGATGAAATATTGGGGCGATTTTGCTTCGCAACGTTATCACGATCGCTTCCAGATTTCCCTAGTTTATTTTTAGGCGATTTATCTTGGGTTGATGTGGTTGATTTAGGGGAAGAAGATTTTTTAGCAGAAGATGAGGCTGGTTTATTAGGAGCTTTTGCCCCAGAAGTAGAATCACCTTCCGGCTTAGGGCGTTTCTTGCGGGGTTCAAAAGGTAGGCGTTCTGGGGATTCATCGGGCATAGGTAGCTCCTCTAGTCTCTATAATTGCTAGTTTAACCGCGAATACCTAAGCGCTGGATCAGAGCAGTATACTTGCTGCCATCTTTGCTTTGGATGTAGCTCAATAACCGTTTGCGCCGGCCAATCATTTGCATCAAACCCCGACGGGAAGCGTAATCTTTTTTATTCGTTCTCAGGTGTAAGCTAAGGCGGCTAATCTTCTCAGAAAGGATTGCTACTTGAACTTCTGGGGAACCGGTGTCAGTTTCATGAACTCGGTAGTTCTCCATGATTTCCTGTTTGTTTTCTTGGGTCAGACTCATAGGTTTAATTCTTTAATTTAGGATTACTGGGAGTTATTTTTATTTGTATAGACAGTCTTTTATCATATACTAAGGGGCGAGAAAATGGAAAGAGGGAAATTTTTAACTCAAAAACAAAGAATCAATAATTGCCCATGTTAGCAGCCCTCCTTTACGGTCAAGAAGATTTACGCTTGGAAAATGTCCCGGAACCTACCCCGGATGAGGGAGAGGTTATCCTTAAGGTGAAAACGGCGACTACCTGTGGGACTGATCTGAAGGTGTGGCGGCGGGGTGGTCATGCCAAAATGTTGCAACTGCCTACTTTGTTTGGTCATGAGGTGGCGGGGGAGATTGCAGCGATCGGCTCTGGGGTGACAGGCTGGCAAGTGGGCGATCGAGTGGTGGCCAATAATTCTGCGCCCTGTATGCAATGCTTTTTTTGTGAGCGTCAAGAATATTCCCTGTGTACAGATTTAAGTTTTAATAATGGGACTTTTGCTGAATATATTAAAATTCCCCCGGCGATCGTCCATCATAATTTACTATCCATTCCTGACCATGTACCCGATGATCTGGCAGCCATGACAGAACCCCTAGCCTGTGTACTGCATGGGGTGGCAAGGTCTAATTTGCAAGAAGGTGATCGAGTAGTTGTGCTGGGAGATGGAGCGATC
>JANMHD010000588.1:0-3024 GCA_031374985.1 Coleofasciculaceae cyanobacterium OTE_70_metabat_329
GGCGATCGCCCAGTCCCCGAAGTCTTAGCTCTAGCCCAATTGCCGGGAGTTATCGTCACAGGCAAAGTTTCTGCCATGGTAGATAGTCTCCATCAAGCTACTATTTGTGTGATTCCTATGCGGACTGGATTGGGAATTAAAAACAAAACACTAGAGGCCTTAGCCGCAGGGATTCCGGTAGTGGGCAGCGATCGAGCCTTAGAAGGGTTGAGGGTGGATGGAGATGATGTACCATTAAGAGCATTGAGAGCGCATAGCATCTCAGAATACGTAGCCGCGATTAGCCGATTATTTGCCGACCCATCCCTACGGGAGGAATTATCAAAGCATGGGCGATCGCTAATAGTCACCCAGTTCACATGGGAAATAGCTGGTGCCAGATATGAGAGGTTTTTATCGCAGAGCCACAGGCCGCAATCAACAGAAAAGTCTCCCAGAATCGGGGACTAATCTTGAGAATATTTCTTCCCCCCCTAATAATCTCCCTCCTCCCACCAAATCCAAAATGGGCAGAAAAAAAACTGTTAAGGCTTCTCCTAAAAATCTCCTGAGAAATGCCCCCACCACTACTCCCAAAAATTCTCTACAGGGGGAGGATAACCAACCGAGGGATGAACGGCATCCAGGTAAAATCTCACGCCGCCGGAGACGACGCAGAAACTGGAGAAATTTTTTACTTAGTTTTGTAATTTTCTGGGTAATTGTTGCCGCAGCCGGAGTGGTAGCTTTTAGTCTTTGGACTGGTTTGTGGCTAATGGTAGAGCCGGACTCTATTGTGTGGATGAATCAATACCTGCCTACAGGTAATCAAATTTCTCCAGTTCAAAAAAATCCCCCCCAAACTTTAGAGACAATTAAGGCAGAACTAAATCAAAAAGGATTTCAAGCTGGGGAAATAGTCACCCTAGCTCCAGATATTCTCCTGCCGGTGATTAAAACTATCCCAGAATGTCAAATTAACTGCCAACAAATTTCGGAACTACGTCTCTACCAAACTTTAGCAAATAGTATTTTTGCCCCCGCAGCTAAACCTCTTTATCAAATAAAACGGCAACTAGTAATTAGTGATATAGAAGAAGCTTTTGTAATTGCACCCTTGGTTAGTGCGGGGGTAAGTCCTCCGGGAACAAGTAAGCCCCAGCCCTTTAGCTCTCTTTTTATTGATCCCCAAGCTCCTAAGCCGGGAATCTGGCTTCACTTAACGGGCAAACGAGATAATATTCTCTATGGGCAAGTAATCCACTACAACCCTCAGCAAAGTTATTTGAGCGTGATGGCAGAATGGACTAGCCCCAATGGAAAATTGGCAAGTTGGCGTCAGGTACAGGGAAATCCTCTGCCAGAATTAGTGGTCGATCGCTCCGTAGGCTTAGAACCTTTTTTCCGTATCTATCAAATTAAGTCCCGCCAGTTTGTATTGGATCCCCTCTGGTTAGTGGAGGTAAATCTAAATAAGGCGGCGATCGATCTCCCGGCTTACCAAAATGCTCTAGTTCTGGCTAGACAAGGCCTATGGTCTGAGGCATCAAAAATACTCCAAGCCCTCAAAGATAGTTCCCCTTGGCCAGAGGAAGCCCAGACTCAGTTAGAACTAATTCAACTCCATGCCAATATAACGGCTGCTCAGGCTAAAACCGGCTGGGCGAACCCTAGTCAGGCAATTTTGGCTCAATTATTAGATGGACGCTGGGGGAAGGCTCTAGACCTCTTGGAAACTATCGATAACCCCACCCAAATGCAGGAAGTGGTAAATCTCCTTAAAAAAGACCGGGGGCAACTAGGAGAAAGAATCCGGGTCACTTTGCAGTTTAATCCCCAAGAAACCAATGCTCGTTTGTGGGGGGCATTAATTACCAGCACCAAGGAAGGCAAGGAACGGGCGATCGCTCAAACCCAGTCTCTTGATATAGGAGGCGATCGCTTTAGCGTTGTAGAGCAATCTCGCCTTAGCCTTGCCCAGCAAGATCGTAACCTCAAAAAAGTCGAAGTGAATAACCCTGAAACTCCAACTCAAAGTATCAATCAACCCTCTAGCTTCAGTATCCGACTAAATCAATACCTCAAATTATTAGAAAAGGGTTATTAGGTTTGAAATATTGTTCTTCTTCGGCTACCAATAAGTTTAACTGCGATAAAATGTAAGTACCCCCCCTACATGAATACTTTCAGCACTCACGGAAAACAAAAATCTAAATATAATTTGCCACAGGAGTAATTATGACTGAACTAACTGCCCGAGAAATATTTAAAACTGCTTACGAAAATCGCTACACTTGGGATAGCAATTTTCCGGGCTATACTGCCGATGTTAAGCTCCAACAGGGAGAGAAAACTTATAGCGGAAAAATTTGTGTGAAGTCAGATTTTACTGTAGAAGTAATGGAGATTGAAGACGAGCAGATCAAGGAAAGTATTTATACCCAACTACGAGATGTAATTACGCACCGTAAGCGCTCCACCTTTGAGAAATCCCACAGTAAAAATGAATTTAGCTTTGGAGAATCAGATTCTAGCTCTGCTGTAGAAATTTTGGTTAGAGGGGATGCGATGGGTTCCAACTACAAAGTCCGGGGTAAGGAAATTTGCCAAGTTAGTCGGGTAATGGGACGGATGGCTTTTACTATTAATACTAAATCTAGTTTAGACACTGGATCAGGCTATGTTTCTGCGGCCTATGATGTGGTATTTCGTAATCCTGAAACCCAAGAAGTATTGAGGGAAAATACTTTTGAAGATACCTATGAGAAAGTAGGCGACTATTACTTAATGACCCGACAAGTCATTCATTCCCTTGAGAAAGGACAACAACTAACTACGGAATTTAACTTTTTTAATATCCAACTTTTAGAGCTTCCCGTAGCTGTTGGTCTTACCTAAGAAAAACCTTACAGCGTTTAGCTAGTTTGGGAGGTGTAGGCAAGGGGCTTAAGCCCCTTGTTTTAGAAGAAAAATATGTCCTTGATATAACTAGAAATTACCGTAATATCATAAACAACTAGTTGAGTGAAATAGTTATGAGCGATC
>JANMHD010000594.1:0-2295 GCA_031374985.1 Coleofasciculaceae cyanobacterium OTE_70_metabat_329
CATTGACGTCGTAAAGGAACTACTTGAGCGTTGTCCTCTTAAAACCTTAATTATTTGCAGTTCTAGCAAAATTATGAAAATTCAAGAGCTGAAAGCTAAAGTTTATGAATTATCTTTAGTAAAAACGACCCAACAACTTAAGGCAAAGTACTCAGAACTTAAAGTACTTGATATGCGAAAAAAGACTTCTTGGGAAGTTGCAATTAAGGTTGTTCAGCAACAAGAAAATGAGTTTGAGCAGTGGTTAGAAAATCCACCTGAAGAATATAAAGAGTTGTTTTTAGAAATTTCAGAAACTTCTCAAAAATATGATCAGCAATCTGCAAAGACAAAACATTTAGTTCAAGAAGTATTATCAATGTCTAGTAGCATTGAAGATTTAGCAGAAGAGTTTCAGGAAGAGACAATTCAATTAGTGCAATCACTTACAACAAAGTCTAAAATTTCCGAGAAATCTAAATTAAATTAGCACTAGGTTTGTATGAAAATGTCATAAAACATCAAGCTAATATTAACAATGAAAAGTTCTGGTTTCGAGGCTATTGATCCCCACAATATTAGTTAAGTTGTACTGGAGTGGAGTAATCGTAATATAGTTTTGCTGAATACCTTGAACATCGGTGAGGACATGGGCTGGCAATTGGGGATTATCGGGTTGATCAACTTCTTCGATCGCTTCTCCAGCTAACCAATAGTAGGTTTTACCACGGGGATCAACTCGTTTCTGAAAGCTATCAAAATAACGCCGAATGCCTTGCCTAGTAACAATCACCCCCGCAACTTCTAACCACTCTATCGGGGGAACATTCACGTTTAATAACATTAGCTCTGGCAGTGGCTCCTGGGCTATTTGCTCCACTAACACTTGAGCGAATTTACCAGCAGTAGCAAAGTTCCCAGATTTGTAGCTAGTCAAGCTAAAAGCAATACTAGGGATGCCTTCCATCACACCTTCCATGGCCGCTGAGACAGTACCGGAATATAATACATCCGTACCCAAATTTGCTCCATGATTGATACCGGATACTACTAAATCTGGTGGCTCCTCTAATAAGGCTCCTAAGGCCAACTTCACACAATCTGAGGGTGTACCAGAACAAGACCAGGCTTTAACTTGCGGGGGAAAGACATTCTCGATCGCCTCGGCTCGGAGGGGCTGATGAATAGTTAAACCATGGCCAGTGGCAGAACGTTCCCGATCGGGTGCTACCACAGTAATTTCATGCCCTGCGGACTCTAGAGAAGTGGCAAGAGTTCTCAGACCGAGGGCAAAAATGCCATCATCATTGCTGACTAAAATTTTCATGTACCTAGCCTACCATAGGCTTTAATCTGTGATCTTCCTAACATCTAAACTCTATGAAAATCCTGATGCTGTCGGTGACTTTTCCCTATCCTCCTAGCAAGGGGGGAACCCAAGTACGGACTTTTAATTTGTTGAAATATTTACAGCGGGAGCATCAGGTTACACTTCTTACCCAAGCCCGCCCAGAGGTTACTCCCACAGAAATTAAGACTCTCCGGGAGCAGGTGCAAGAGTTGATCGTATTTCCCCAACCTCATAAGCAGTTAACTTCGGGACTTTTTGCCAAGTTGGGTCGATCGCTCCAGTCTTTCTCCCGTGGAACTCCGGCCAATGTGCTGTATAACTATTCTCCCTTGATGCAGGACTGGATCCATCGCCATCTGGTTCAATTTGATATTGTTACCTGTGAACATAGTGTTAATGAAATTTATCTAGCCAAAAATCTACCCATCCCGGCAGTAATTAATGTCCATAGCTCTATCTACGGGACATGTCAGCAGCAACTAGCCACGGGGACAGCAGTACATCCCTTCCGCGATCGCCTAAATTTATCCCTTCTTTATAATTACGAGCGCCGCTACTGCCAGAAATTCTCCTCTATTGTTGTCACTACCGACGACGATCAGACATACCTCCAGAAATTTGCGCCCCACACTCCTTTAGAAGTCATTCCCAACGGTGTAGATTTAACTAAGTTTCCCCAGCGTAGTAACGATCCCGGTGGTTACAAATTGATTTTTACAGGGGCAATGGATAACCTGCCCAATATTGATGCTGCTCAATTTCTAAGCCGATCGATCCTGCCGGCCGTTCAACAAATCTATCCCGAAACTACCCTAGAACTAGTCGGCGATCGCCCAGTCCCCGAAGTCTTAGCTCTAGCCCAATTGCCGGGAGTTATCGTCACAGGCAAAGTTTCTGCCATGGTAGATAGTCTCCATCAAGCTACTATTTGTGTGATTCCTATGCGGACTGGATTGGGAATTAAA
>JANMHD010000610.1:0-9618 GCA_031374985.1 Coleofasciculaceae cyanobacterium OTE_70_metabat_329
GGTTAAGAAATTCCGCCTTTCCCAGAATCTCGCAGCCAGTCTCTTCGCTAAAACTATTTAAGCGAATTAAGGGAGTGTTGCCGATCGCCCCAATAAAGCCATTTTTAATATCCATGCCATCCATAGCTAATTTGTAGATTATATAACTAGTCTAACTTCCATAGTAACAATAGAATTGCCCTCTAACTCCCGATCGCACTCTTCGATCAATGTAGCTAGTTCTTACTCTATGGATATTTTGACATAAATTCTGTAGTGACAGACCTTAGAAAATCATCCAGTTTGAGCAAAGCTGGTTGAGCGATCGCTTCCGGGACACCACCATAAAAAGCCTCGGCAATACTACCTGCCATGCAAGCAAGGGTATCGCTATCACCACCAATAAAAACGGCATTACGAATGCTATCTTCAAAATCAGTTGATGCTAAAAAAGCAATAATTGCTTGAGGTACAGAACTTTGACAACTTACACCCGCTGGTTCCACGGAGTTTAAATCTAGGCTCAAATTATAGGCAAATTTTTGCTCAATCAAGGACTTAATCTCAGACTTATTATGATTTTTTCTAGCCATGAAAATAGCAGCGGCTATAGCCTGTGCTCCCTTGATTCCTTCAGGATGATTATGAGTAACTGCCGCACTCCGCTCTGCCTCTCGTAAGACAGTTTCTAGATCATCAAAAGCATAGGCTATAGGACTAACTCGCATTGCCGAACCATTACCAAAACTATTATAGGGTTCAACTTTATCGGCAAGCACCCACGTAATAAATCTTCCTCCGTAGCCAGCCTTGGGATAGCGATGAAAATATTGTTTGAGTGACTGGGTATAGTTGCTATCATTAAGAATAGTCTCAGCGATCGCCACAGTTAAAACAGTATCATCAGTAAAACGACTCTCAGAAGTAAATAGTTCGAAATCTTTAGTTCTAATAGTTTTGCACTCGTAAATAGAGCCAACAATATCACCAACAATTGCACCTAACATAATCGTTTACCTAGCTGTTATTAGAGTTAATTAGTAAATTTTTAGATTAATCCTTCTAATTCTAGAGTTTCAATAATTTGTAAGCCCCTACTATCCCCAAATCGTAAGAGATCAGATTTTGCATCAACTTGGATTCTTAAATCTAGATATTCTTTTAGGACGGGGAGGAGGCTATCGATCGCCCCTGCTAACTAGTTGCCATAATTGTTTGAAGTTGTTCACTAGAAAAAGGGATTTAGTTTGGCTAAAGAAAATTCTTCTGGTAGGAGCATAGAAAAACCCAACTAGATAAGCCGAGAACATCTGGGCAACCACCGTCGCTAAGGCTGCTCCCGTCCCCTCATATTTAGGAATTAGGAGTAAATTTAGTCCTACATTAATAATTGCACCGATCCCTGTAGTCACAGCAGCAAACTTCATCAATCCTTCATTGGTAAGCCAAATTTCCCGTGCCAAGCCTAAGGAAACAAATACCCCCGTCCAAATATGAATAGTGAGAATATTCGCCGCCCCTAGATACTTCTGACCGTAAAGAAGAGAAACAATTAGAGGGGAAAGGAAAGTTACGACAATGGCTATGCCATAGGCCAGCAGGGTCATAAGATCAAAGAGTTTTTGGATCCTGCCATAATAAAAATCTTCTCCAGCTTCCTTAGAGCGGACTACAGATGGATAGACCGAGTTAATAATTGCTCCCGGCACAAAATACCACAACTCAGAGATTTTCACAGCAGCGGAATAAATCCCTACCGAGCGATCGCCTACCATAGATTTCAGCATGATCTGATCAATCCGCATATAAATCAAAATTACAATCCCTGACAAAATCAAAGGCCAGCTGTCTTTTAAGAGGGTCTTCATCCGCTCTAATTTGGGTTGCCAGCTTTTTAGGAGATTACCCTGCCTTGTATATAACACCACCATCCCCAAGGAAGCTACCCCAATTTCTATGGTCATGGCTAGGGCAAACATGACTAGGGGAGCCTTGAGCAGGATCAAGCCTATGCGGACTCCACTCATGAGAATGTAGGCAAAGTTTCTGGCCCAGACTGAAAACTTTGCTTGGGTTTGGGATTGGAACCAAAAATCAATAATATCGATCGATTGCAGAACTAATCCAAAAGATAGAATTGCTACCAACAGAGGAATAAGATAATTACCCCGATCGGTGATAGCGATAATAGCTACCGTTAAACAAAATGTTCCAATACTACTAAAAAATTTCAGCACAAAAGCACTGCCAAGAATTTCTTCCTTATGGGTTGTATCCCTAGCAAGATCTCGAACAACTATATTATCTAAGCCCAATTTAGCGATCGGGCTAGTGATCCCCATCATCGCCATAGCATAATTTAAGATGCCAAATTGTTCTGGGCCTAAATAACGTGCTACCCAAATCCCTACCAATAGCCCCAGACCTAACTGCCAAACTTTTTCTGTAAATAACCAAACCGCATTAGCCAAAACTTTACGAACATTGGGGGTAAGTTTCTCTTTGAAGGAAGCAATCTTATCTAACATTTTATCTAGGCTTGTTTATCTAGCTACTAAAGGTTCATAACTAGGAGAATTAATAGAAATAAAACCGAGCTACAAATTCTTTTAATATACGCATGGACTTTAGTTTTTGGATGAGAATAGTCGGCAGAAATTTAGCTGCTGTCTTTTGTTGAGATTATCTTGGAGAAGTTATCCCGATCGCAAAACTGCTTGTTTTTCCCTGAGTTTTTGTTTTCTGAGCTTATCACTTTTGGTCATGCCGCCCTGAATATCAATGCTAAATCTAGTGGACATAACAATATAAAGAAACCATAGACTATTAACCCCCATAAAATTTGATTCCGTGAGATTAGTCATAATTAAATAGGTGATAAGTTGTAAAGGAATACTTGCTTCGGGTTGTTCCGTTTGACTCAGATGAATTACTGCCCTAGATAAATTACTAAAGAAAGAAACTGCAAAACAAATCATGCCTAAAAATCCAATTTCCGTCCCCATCTGTAAAACCCCATTATGGGCAGATGGAGGTCTGAAACCAGTACCAGTTCTCAAGCTAAAAGCAGGGTTATCTGCCCCTCGAAAAGGTTGGAAATAACTATCTGTGCCATAACCCATCGGATTTTGCAAAATATGTTCCCAAATTTGTGGCCAGAATTCTGTTCTGCCCGTCAGGGTAATATCTTTATTGAGTTTATCCACAATAATAAAATGCAGATTATCCGTCACCCAAATGGTAAGATTGATCCCTAAAATCAGGAATATTACTACAGAAAGAAAAGCCCACTTGACGGGCAGTTTCTTTAATATACCTACATATCCCCATAAGCCTATCAGAATAATAATAATAATTTTGCTTGCTCCACTCCCACCTTTTTGGAGACCAAATAAACATAAAGTCATAAACAATAAAGATCTACGCCGATATTCTGGTTGATAAAAGGCTTGAAGCAGCCACCAAATTACTCCCTGAGCCATCTCAAAGGAAAAAGGATTTTTATGGATTAAAATCCCTGTCCAATTCCCATCAGCACCTATACCTTGGTTTCTTAAACTTAAGATAATAATGAAAGCCGCAACCCACCTAAGCATGAAGTGAATTTCTATCCAACTAAATTGTTTACCTACGTAAATTGCTACTAAACTAACCATAATCAAAACAAGACTATGTTTAATAGTTTCAGGGGGAGTTTGAGACCAAGAGGCAGAAAACAAATTTAGAAAAAGAATGATGATTAAGCCGGGGTCTTTCTGGGCTAACATGGCTACGCTATAAATATAATTACTTAAGGTGTGGCGTAGTCTTCCTGCTAATAATAATAAACAGAGGACATAAATTGCAATTAACATGCCCTTGAGGGTTGGTGAAGTTGCCTCAACCGCTAAACCTCCGGGGAATAGACGATTAAAGGGATTCATGGAAATTCCGGCACCGCCGCCACTAATTAAAAATATATAAGCAGTAGCAAGAGTTCTTTCTAGCCAATAGCTCAGCTTTTTATCTTTATCAAGATAATTAAATAAAATTAGAATATATAAGCAGGCGATCGTACCTAATAAAGGCAGAATAAAGGGATTGAAAATAATATCTTTGAGCAGATTAGGCCGGGCAGCATTTTGAATTAAATATAAACTTGATAGGTTAAGTAACATATCTTTGAGATAATCTTAGAAGTCATTTCTAAAGTAGTTAGAGAGCAGAATTTTTATTCCCCTGAGAGTAGAAAATCTTATTGTGTAATATAATCTCCAATAATCTCTTAGGTCAGGGCTGAGATTAATTTGGCTAGGGAAATGTTCCTAAGATTTATATTATAGATTGGGTAAAATAAATCATGACTATTTGGCGGCGGCGGCATATTCTTTCTCTGGCAGACTTCACCCCTGATGAATATAACACTGTCCTTAAGACGGCAGCGAGTTTTCGGGAAGTGCTGTCCCGGAAAACGAAAAAGGTTCCTACCCTGCAAGGATTAGTGGTGGCAAACTTATTTTTTGAGGCTTCAACTCGGACTCGGAATAGCTTTGAGTTGGCTGCCAAGCGCTTATCGGCAGATATTTTGAATTTTGCTCCGGGGACTTCCTCTTTGTCTAAGGGAGAAACTATTTTAGATACAGCGAAGACCTATTGGGCTATGGGAACTGATTTAATGGTGATCCGCCATCGGGATGCGGGAGTTCCGGGGGCGATCGCTCATGCCTTGGATACATTGGGGGCAAAAGTTAGTGTACTGAATGCTGGAGATGGGCAGCACGAGCATCCCTCTCAGGCTTTGCTAGATTTATTTACGATTTGTTCTCTCTTGGATGGGGTGAATCCCCGTGGGGAATTGTTACGGGGGAAGAAGGTGGCGATCGTGGGGGATATTTTGCATTCTCGGGTAGTGCGATCGAATCTCTGGAGTTTGCTCTCCTGTGGGGCAGAAGTTCATCTTGCGGCACCCCCTACTTTATTACCCAAGTTATTCGCTGATTGGGGCAGAGATACCCATCCGGGTAAACTTTTTCTCCATTGGCAATTAAACCCGGCTCTAGAGGGGGCAGATTTTGTGATGACCCTGCGCCTCCAGACGGAAAGAATGCGATCGCATCTATTGCCTAGTCTGCGAGAATACCATCAAAACTTTGGCATTAATCACGATCGCCTCCATCTCTGTCAGCCCCAAGTAAAAGTTCTTCATCCAGGGCCTGTAAATCGGGGGGTAGAAATAAGCTCAGAACTGATGGATGATCCCCAGTTTAGTCTAATCTCTGCCCAAGTCACCAGTGGCATTGCCATTCGGATGGCCTTGCTTTATCTGGTAGGAGTGAGCGGCAGTGGCCGAAAAATCGGGGACTAACTTGGCAAGACTAGGCATTACTTTGATGTATGCCTTAACTGCTCATAGATACACAAACCCACACCCAAGCCAATTAGTAGAGCCGCAATAATAAAATTGGGAGTTAGTATCTCCCGGAATAAAAGAATTGATAAACCTGCTCCTACAAAGGGAGTGATAGCAAAATAAGCCCCCGTGCGGGATGCGCCTAATAAGCGCAGGGCCATGATTAAAAAAGTAAAGCTCAATCCATAGCTGAAAACTCCTAGAGTACAGGCAGAAAGCAGCCAAGGTAAGGGAGGAAGACTAGCACCCAGACTAGTAGCAATTATCCCATTCACCACTGCTGCTACCAAGTTTTTTCCTAAGGCTAGAAGTACTGGGTCTCGATGAGAGATATGACGAGTCAAATTATTATCCATCGCCCAAGAAAAACAGGCTCCCACGATCGCTAGGGTTGCGACGGGATTGCTCAACTGACCTGCCCCGGAACTGTTAAGAATAATTGTCCCCGTGAGAATAATGGCGATCGCCACTGCCAAGAGCCAATGAAAACGTTCCTTAAACACCACCCACGCAATCCCTGCCGTAGCTATCCCCTCAAAACTCAGCATCAGAGAAGCTGCCGCCGCCGAACTATGGTCTACCCCATAAATAAATAAAATTGGAGCGACCACGCCACCTAAACCCACAGTAGACACAAACCAAAACCATTCTTGCCCCCGCAGAAAATTTATTGTTGGCTTGATTTGGAACTTCGTTTTTTGAGAATGCTGCCAACCAAAAATTAAGATTAAGCCTAGAGATGCTCCTATATTGAGGAGGGCTGCTAAGAGAAGAGGCGAAATTTGTTGGAGGAGAACCTTGGCTAGAGGAGCATTACTGCCAAAGAGGAGGCATGCAGCGAGGGCGTAGAGGATACCGGGAGAAATTTTCAAGCTAGTTTTAGGCAGTTTAGTCAAGGGTTTCAAAATAAAAAATCAAATATAGCTAATAAGCTCTCTGGATAATCATCCCAATCTGGTTCAGGACTCAACCTACGTAGACCTTCTTGGATATCAGCTAAAATTTCTGGAGCATCATCCGTCTCTAGTAAATTTACTAAAGCCTCTAGGTCTCGATCGTTAAGATCAAGATTTGGAGCCGCATGGATATTGACATCAGAAACTTTAGGGTAAGTCTTCTTTAGTTTACTTGTATCGATTAGGGAGCTATAGGGACTCGATCGAGCAAAGGAAACCAGCTGATCATCGGTGGCAAAACTAACTGGCATAGGCATCCCCATTATCAAATTAGCTAACCCCAAAAATATTAAGGGTAACAAATAGCTACTAAACAATTAGGAGTTAGAATTATAAACTCTAAATCCGATAAGATTTTTTGTAGATGCTAATAGGACTTCCATAACCAGACTGACGCATTTAGAAGTTTTCCTCATGCGAAATCAATCTTTAGTAGATAAGTTTGGTACGATTCCAACTTGCTTAACAAAAATCAAGATATTGCCTACCCCTGATGAAATAAATTAAGCTAAATTCAATTCTAGAACTAAGCTTTAATTTAGTTACTATATTCTCTCCAGAAATATTAACTTATATTAACCTCACCCAACTATATAAGCCGTGCTATCTCTAATTCATAGCCTGACACAGTTAATTCATCCCTACTTGGTACCCTTATGTTTCCTTTGTACTTGGTGGGCGATCGCCCTAACTATTATATCTGTGTACCGAACTATCAAAAATGGGGTCAAAGAAATTAATTATCTCCATAGTATTCCCTGCCCTAGTTGTCAGTTTTCTACCAATGACTATCGCCTTAAATGTACTGTTCATCCAGAAATTGCCAATTCTGGTCATGCTATCAGTTGCCCAGACTTTTGCTCTAGAAAATTACTTTACTAAATATTTCATAGGATCCACCGGCTCCCCTGATTCTCGGACTTCAAAATGCAGATGAGGCCCGGTGGATAAACCCGTCGAACCGACAGCAGCAATCACTTCTCCTTGCTTGACCATTTGCCCCACACTAACTAATAACTGGCTGGCATGACCGTAGAGACTGCTTACTCCAGCACCGTGATCAATCACTACAGTATTACCATAGCCGCCATACCAATCGGCAAGGATCACAATTCCTGTATCCGCCGCCCGGATATTACTGCCATAATCTGCGGCAAAATCTACCCCCGCATGGAACCGCTCATAGCCCCAGATGGGATGAATTCGCCAACCAAAGTTACTGGATAGT
Source organism: Coleofasciculaceae cyanobacterium OTE_70_metabat_329 (assembly GCA_031374985.1). GTDB lineage: Bacteria > Cyanobacteriota > Cyanobacteriia > Cyanobacteriales > JAAUUE01 > JAAUUE01. Next base: position 7,553 of record JANMHD010000610.1, read on the forward strand.
TCCCCATCATTAGGAGATTTAAACCTACCCGTGCCGATATTCTGGCGAGCAGCGAGTTCCCGCATTCGTTGCTGAATGATGGTAGCAATCTGGTTAGAATCTTTTTGGAGCTGGGCATCGGCAGCCTCTAAGGCAGTCCGGTCTTGGTTGAGGCGATCGATCATTTCTTTCTGGACTTTTAGCTGGTCTTGGAACTGGGTTTTTTGTCCCAGAAGTTGTTGGTTAAGAAGGGCAATTTGATTTTTTTGGGTAGCGATCGCTTGGGTCTGCCGGTTGAGAATTTCTGCCTGCGATCGGAGCTTGAATAAACTTCTTTGGTCGGCTCGGTAGATAAGTTCTAGGCGAGCTTGGCGATCAAAAAATTCATTGAGATCTTTACTAGCCAGCAGAATATCCCAACCCTGAATAGACAAAGAAGACCGCTGGAGGAGCCTTAATCTGGCAGCCGTGGCTTGACGCTTTTCTGTGTAAGATTGTTGAGCTATTTTCTGATCTTTTTCTAACATTTGCAGGGCTTGATTTGCCTGTTGGAGAGCAGTGGCAAAGTCTTTAGTAGCTTGATTAGTAGTTTTAATATTATTTTGTAAACCTTCTAGGTAGCGTTGCGCCCCTTTTTCCACATCAGAAAGGCGTTTTTTTTCTTCCGTGACCTGCGATCGCTCTTTTTGGAGGCGTTCTTGGCGTTGTTGGAGAGTTTCTAGGGAACTATCTTGGGCAAGGGCGGCGGGTATTTTTACTAAACATAGCAATACTATACAAAAGGTAAGAATTAACCAAGAAGTTATTGTCCGCATCATTATAGGATCAGGTAATAAAAGAATAGAAATTATATAGCAATCTGGAGAGAATTTATGATCAGCAAAATTTTAATTGCAGTGGCCGGCTTGGGTAAGTGTGAAGAAATGTTGAATATGCTCTTAGAAATTCCCTCAGTAGAAAGAGCCTCTGTAACTCTCCTCCATGTAGTTCCTGCCAAATCTTCTGCTGGAGACATGGCGGAAAAGCTAGAAAAAGGGGGGCAAATCTTGGCAGAAGCAGTAAAAACTCTCAAGTTACCTCCAGAACAAGTCAATGTGAGACTGCGCCAAGGAGATCCCAAAAATATAGTTTGTGAAGTTGCGGATGAAGAAGGCTCAGATCTAATTATTATGGGTTCCCGTGGTTTACGGGGCTTGAAGGCCGTGCTAGATAATTCTGTTAGTCAATACGTTTTTCAGCTTACTTCTCGCCCTATGCTCCTGATCAAGGATGATATTTATGTTAAGCGCCTAAACCGGATTATGGTAGCTCTTGATGGCTCCCCGGCAGCAAAATATTGCCTAGACTTAGCCATTTTTCTGGCGAAGGATATTAAGGGGGCGCAGTTGATTCTCTCCCATGTTAACCCTAATACGCCGATCGAAAACCCTGAAGTAGACCCAGTTTTAGCACCAGCGATTGCAGTAGCAAAACAAATGGGGATTAATTATCGTTGCATGACTAGCTCTGGGAAGGCGGGTCCAGAAATTTGTCGAGTGGCAGAGGAGGTGAATGCGGATCTACTAATTATCGGTTCCCCCGATCGCCGTCCTTCTATTGCCCGTGGGGTAGTGGATTTAGACCGTCTCTTAGGAAATTCTCAATCAGATTATGTGCGAGTTAATGCTGCTTGTCCTGTATTGCTGGCTCGGACGATCGGCTAATCGAAATTACTAGTTAATCCGGGAATCACAGTAGCCACTTATAAATAAATTTGTGGCTACTTTAACTTCAACACCAAGTGAATGAGTGTCTACAAAATTAAGTAAGTAATTTTATGTACACCGTATCCTAGGATTTTTGCTACACTTAAAAAATTAAGTTTTATGGCAGCTAAAAATAGGGGTTAATGATGAAAAATAAAGCTTTGTTAATGGCACAAGCACTTTTAAAGCTTACGCTCTTGGATGCAGAAGCCGGATCAGTAAAAAATAGTGAAGTGTATGCACAACTTCAAGAGCTTGGACTTCCTGAAGAAGTTGTTAGTAGATTACATGAACTCATTACTGCCACAAAAAAAGTTGGAAGTAGGGTTTTTGCTATTGGAA
>JANMHD010000003.1:0-13255 GCA_031374985.1 Coleofasciculaceae cyanobacterium OTE_70_metabat_329
AATTCATCATGAATTATCACTTCCCCCTGCATAGCTATAACTGGATCAATTACATGAGGTAAAATCTCGTATTCCACTTCAATTAATTCACAGGCATGGTTAGCGATCGCCACAGTTTCTGCCACCACTGCGGCCACTCGATCGCCCACAAATCGGACCTTATTATCTAACAAATAATGATCTAAAGGATCCGGGACTGGATCCATATGGCCGGCTGTAGTATAAGGGCGACGAATGATATCTTCGTGGGTAAAAATAGCATGAACTCCGGGTAAGTTCTTAGCTAGTTCGGTATTAATTCTGGTAATTCGAGCATGGGCATGGGGCGATCGCAATACTCGTAAATGTAACAGCCCCGGCAGGGCAAAATCTCCTGTATAAATTGGCTCTCCCGTCACAATAGCTAATCCATCTTGTTTGGGAATACTTTTACCAATTTGGGAGCCAGAAAATTCACTAGTAGCTAACTCTAATTCTTTGCCTAAAATACTATCAATAATAGCTTGATATCCTGTACAACGGCAGAGATTTCCCTTCAGAGCTAAGCGTAATTTTGTTTCTTGATCGCAGTCTAATTCCTGAGATGAATTACTCCCCAACTCCCCCGCTAACTTAGTAGTACTCATAATCATCCCCGGTGTACAAAAGCCACACTGGAAACCTTGATGCTCTAGAAAAGATAATTGTAAAGGACTTAGTTTTCCTTCTGTAGCTAAACCCTCGTTGGTTGCTAAACCTTCAATCGTAGTAATATTTTTCTCTTTTGCTCTTAGGGCTGGATACAAACAACTATGCACAGGTGTATCATCTACCCATACAGTACAAGCTCCACAATCTCCTGTTTCACACACCCGATGCACACCATAACAACTATTTTCTCGTAATAAACTTAACAGGCTAAGACCGGAATTACAAGCTACTACACAATCTTGATTATTAATAGTCAGGTTAATTTCTAGAGCCATAGGAAATTGCCATTAAATAACGTTAGTTCGGAATAATTTAGAGTTTATAGAATCTAAAAATTATAGAATTTGTAGGGTAGGCAATGCCCACCTAGAAGAGCTTAATTTAAAAATTAACTAAGAATTAACTAATGCCCTTAGCGATCGCTCCACCAACACCTTAGTTAAATGGCAGCGATAGGCACTACTAGCCCTTGTATCCTCTAGCCAATCTAACTCCATCACCGCCTCCAATTGCTGTTCATTTGGCACAAAATCAAACTCTAATAGCCTAGGAGCCGGAACACTTGCCCCAATCCCAATTCTTACCCTTTGACTAGGAGCATGGTAAGCAACAACTACAAGTGCTAAGGCTGGATCCGTAGCTGCAATTCCAAAGCGATCGTATTTAATCTGCCACTGAAGATAATCTACAGGAATTACTACTTTTCTTAATACCTCTCCTGATTGCAAAAGTGTTTTTTGAATTCCTATTTGAAAGTCTTTTGCTTCTACCCAACGGGAGCTAAGCCTAGGATTTATCAACTCATACTTTGCCCCCAAAACTATCATCACCGGAGCTAAAGTTCCCACGGCTAAAGCTAGGCAAAGGTTCCCCCCTACTGTTGCGACATTAACTATTTTCCAAGAAGCTGCTAAGGCAGAAATTGCTGATTTAAAAACTTCTAGAGCAGGATAATTAGGATGATTTAATTCCTGCAATCTCTTCAGGGTACAAGTCGCCCCGATCATCACTTCTTGGTTACTAATTTCTAGTTCTGACCATCCCAAATCCTGCATTTCTACCAAAGTTTTTAAGCGGGGCTGGGGTTCCGAAAATAGCCAAGTTCCTCCAGCTAACCAAGCCCAATCTTCCCCCCAATTTTGGATAGATGTGAAGTCTTGGGGACAAAGATAGTTTTCAATTTGGGGTAAATCCATAGTTGATAAAGTTTTCTTATTCCCTCTCCCTGTGGGAGAGGGCTAGGGTGAGGGTTTATTCTTAAATTAATTAAATATCTAAATGAATTTCACAACCCAAGCGCTTAGGCAAAGAAATTTTATACACATCTCCCTGATCCATTTCTTCTGCACCGTTCATAGCAGCTAAGGCCGTTACCACTTCATCAGAATTTGCAGTAAGAACTACTACTGGATTATCACAGGCGATCGGGAAATCATGCCAAGTCCCAGAATGAATTAGTAAGGCATAACCGGGGGGAAATCTAAAGGCCTTAGTTTCTGTTAGGTCAGGCACATTTTGACCAGCTTCATGGGTAGGAGGAGAAAGTACCATAATAAAAGGCTCACTACCCAAACCAATAAAAAGTTGAGTCATAGCCATATGCCTTTCCAACCAAATAATAGGAGGATACCCCGGCATAATTTTGGCAGTGCGAATTACCGCCTGTCCTCGATAGCTAAAATCAACATTTTCCCCCTCAATAACCCGGCCTTTATAGAAAGGAATTCCTAAGCCGGGCTTGGCCACATCATCTCCAAAAATTTGTCCATAAGGGGCAATATTTTCGTGGGTGGCATCAATCACTGGAATTTTTACAATAGTAGTTGAAGACATATTTTACTCCTATGTTTTGTGAATAATTAAACCCTTAAAAATTAAGTTTGATTTATTGATTTATAAATCTCATAACCTGTGGTTAGCCAAGTGTGCGATCGCTCTTTGATATGCAATAAACATTGCCGTAGATATTTCAATCGCAGAGGCTGCCCCACAATAAAAGGATGAAGTCCGATCGCCATTACCCTTGGCTGGGTTGCTCCGTCTAACCAAAGCTGATCAAACTGATCCATGATTGCCTGAGCAAATTCTGCCCCTGTTAATCGAGCGGTTAAACAAAGAGTAATATCATTTGCCTCAAGAGTATAAGGAATCGCCAACATCTTGCCCTGTGTTACAGGATACCAATAGGGTTGATCATCGTTTACCCAGTCGGTGGTGTAAACAATTCCGGCATTGTAAAGCAGATCAAAGGTAGAGTCTGTAACAGAGAAGCCCGGAGTCAGCCAACCTTTGGGTTTTTCTCCGGTAGCTTGGGCTAGTAAATCCAAGGTTTTTTGAATCACCTCCCGTTCTGCCTCCACTGCCATCCCACTATGACCAGTGCTGTTATTAATACCATGTGCCATAAATTCCCAATGACGCTGTTGCATTCCTTGGATAATTTCTGGATAGAAGGTACAAATATCCCCATTTACTGCCCCGGTGACAGGAATCTGCAATTCATCAAACAGATCAAATAAGCGCCAAATTCCCACCCGATTTCCGTAATCTCGCCAGCCATAATTAGCAATTTCTGGGGAGCTAGTCAAGTGGGGTTGGATAGCTGTTCCCAGTTTGCCAAAGGTAAAATGCTCTACATTCATCACTACCATCACTGCTACTCGCGCATCATGAGGTAATTGCCAAGGAGGACGATGGACGATCGAGCTAAACTCTGGAGACTGCATAAATCTTGTAAATACTAATTTGCTTGATCATAGTCAGCAAAGAGTAAGCAAGACTGTTAAGTTAGCTACTAGATTGCCAGCTTTATGGGGATTAGACTGTTAAAAAGCTATTGGGAGTTAGGCTACTAGCTGCTACGCCAGTGAGTAGGGCGAAGGGCTTATCACTAGGAAATATAGTCCCCGGTTGCAAGCCAATAACCGTTGCGCCGACTCCTTGGGTAATCTGCAAGTCGGAGAATTTTAAACCCCTAGCTAGTTCAATCAGGTCTTTACCTATAGTGAAATCGGTAACAGTGTCTGTACCAGTACCGGGGGCAAATCTAAATCTATCCCTTCCAGCACCTCCTGTGAGGGTATCATTACCAAAACCACCAACTAAGATATCCTTACCTTTGCCACCGTTAAGAGTGTCATTTCCTTTTCCACCCCGCAGGAGATCATTACCTTCACAGCCGCAGATAGTGTCATTACCATCTTGACCGAAGAGGCGATCGTTCCCTTTGCCTCCAGAGATAAAGTCATTGCCGCTATTGTTACGATTCACCCCAGGAATAACATTAGTACCTTGACCACCAAAGATAGTATCGTTACCATCTCCTCCAGAGAGGAAATCAGCCCCCTGGCCACCATAAATGAAGTCGTTCCCCTTACCCCCAAAAATCACATCCCGACCCTTACCACCGTAGATAGTATCGTTCCCGGCTCCGCCCCGGATAAAGTCTCTTTTTTCTAGACCTTGAATCACATCGCCTCCCGAACCCCCGTAGAGATTATCTGGATTCGGGGTTCCAGCAATCATATCTTTGCCTTTGAGTCCATAGATGGTGTTGGTATTAGGTGTGCCGACTAAAAAGTCTTTTTCGTTGGTTCCTTGCAGAGTGCCGACAATGGAGTTGGGTTGTTGTTGTTTGATGACTGCTTCACAGGGGCAATCATCAGAGACAGCCGAGTTACCCACGGGGGGGTTAAGAGAAGAATTACCGCCCGGGAGAATCGGCAACACCCCAGAAGCATCAGGCGTACCTACAACTACGGCGGCTGGCGTATCTGGGGCTGCTGGGTTTCTCAGGAGAGTTAGTACCTCAAGGGGAATAGCAAAGTTATTCGGAGTGGGGGCTGGAGCTATTACGGGAACTACTATCATTGAATTGGCGGGGATGGAGATCGTAGCTGTTGCCAATTGCAGACTAAAAGAAGTAGTTCCTCCATTGGTACTCACATTTGCTAAATTACCCGGAAGGCCTCCAGTTTGATCCCAAGCTCGGAAGGAAATAGTTTTAATAAAGGCATTATTAGTATTAGGTGCAAATCTAATTTTATTATTCACATCAAGCAGTAAGGCATTCGTAGGACTAACGGCTCCCACATTAATCCAGATAGTGCCACCATCAAGGCTATACTGCCAAACTCCATCAACATTAGGGGCATCAGTTATGGCAATCCCCTTCAGGTTAGCAACATCCACATCGGTGATTGCCGCAGTAGCCAAATCCCCAACCAAAACTCCTGTAGTAACTAAGGTTTGGGGAGTGCTAGGGGGGACTAGAAGCGGGTTAAGGACAGGTGCTGTATTGCCAAGGGTGACAAAGACTCCACTGACACTACTAGCCCCGCCATTTACTGTTGTATCAATTAAGCTGCCATTAGTACCATTGGTCTGATCCCAAGCCCGGAGAGTCACAGCACCGGGAGCACCCAAATAGCCAACATTAGGGATAAATCTTAATTTTGATGTGCTATCTAAGAGCAAAGATGAGGCGGGGGTAACGCTAGCTCCGACAATTGGGATCCAGTGCTGCCCATTAATGCTGTACTGCCAAGTCCCATTCAGACTATCTAGGTTAGTAATTGCCACCCCTTTTTGGGAACCAGTATCGGGGTCAGTCACAGAAGTGGCCAGAACACTAGACATTAAAATCCCCCCCGGAGAACTCACCCCTGCGACAAAACCGGCGGATGGAATAACTAGGGCCGGATTGAGGGTAGGTGCAGTATTAACTGGAGTGACAGTAATCCTAAAATTATCTGTAACTGGGTTCGTAAAAGCATCAATACTCAAGTTCTGGCGAATAACTGCTATATTTCCTCTGGTAAAACTGACGTTGATCAATTCTCCATTACCCCCAAATTTTTGGTTTGCGGCTCTGTAGGTGACACCATTAGTCACAGTTCCAGTAAAACCTGCATTGGGGACAAAGCGGACTCGGTTCTTGTTATCGGTTGCCAAGTATAGAGCAGGCCAGTCTAGACCCGGCCCTTGAGTTAGCCCAATAGGGAAGGAAAAGGCCTTTTGGATACCACGCCAGCTTTTGCCATTATCAGTGGAATATTCCCAAGTGCCGTTGGTATCATCTACCGCCGTAATAGCAATTCCTTTGCCGGGTGCTGCCCCAGTATTAATAGTTGCTGCGGCCAAGTTGCTAACTAAATTCCCATTGTTATTAGAGGCATTTTGGGGAATATCACTAAGACGGGGATTCGTAAAAGCAGTAAAAGTGGGAGTAATAAAAGCTGGATAAGCAGTAGGGCTACTTTGAGTTATATTCCCACTTACGACATCTCCTCCAGCAGTTCCTATAGTGGCTCCGGTACGATGCTGTAGACCAGTTGTCCCAGCAGCATTGGTTCCCACCTTATTATTCGTGACTGTATTACCGCCAACTCTGGCATCTATACCTAAACCAACACCATTATCTTCATTACTAATGCCGTTAGCGGATACAACGTTGTTATCAATCACGGTATTACCGTCGATCGCATAGATACCCCAACGGTGATTTCCTAATGCAAAATTACCTGTAACATCAGTCCCTACTTTGTTCCCACTAATAGTATTGTTGGTAGATGATCCTCCCCGGATGTTGACGGCTGTCACCCAGTTTGCAGAAACAAGATTATTTAGATATTGGGTATTATTAACTCTCCATCCATAAAGACCGCTCTGACCATTGGCATCACCAAAAGAACCATTTCCTTTCGCTACAGTTCCGGTAATATCCGTTCCAATATAGTTACGTTGGATAGTAACGTTGTTAGGCCCATTAGTTCCAGAGGCAAAGGTAGGTTCTCCTATGCCCAGTTTGATACCGCTGGCAGTAAAATTATTGATGACTAAACCTTGGACTGTGCTACCAGCCGCCGTTGCTACGAGGCGCAGACCGTGGTAATAAAATCCCATCTGGGGACTAGGGGCATAGCCTGCTGCTGCCGGAAAAGCACCGATCGCCCCCAGAAAGGCACTGCCGTCAATTTCAATAATAGGAGTGTTGGTATCAGTAAAGCCGGGTTGGGTTTCTCCGTTAATTAAAGTAGGTCCGGTGATATCTGGGAGGCGATCGCTTGTCGGTCTAATAGTTTGCGTACCACCGGGAGCAATGTTGAAGTTAATAGTATCGAATCCGGCACTGGCATTAGCATCATTAATTGCCTGCCGCAGAGAGCCAGCCCCGGCATCGTTAGTATTCGTGACAGTGAAAGTCGCAAGAATATCTTGATAGGCATCCCGGACTTTTTGGGTGAAGGCTTGGCCAGCTTCGATCGCACCTGTCGCTTTTTCTAGAATCCAGTTTCCGCCCTTGGCAGCACTCCCAGTCAAATCTACAGAAGCTGCCACATCTGCCCCAGTAATAGCGCTAAGCCTCTGAATAAAATTATCTCCAACTAATCCTGATGCCACATCACAACCATAGAGTATTAAATCAGGACGTTTATCAAGTAGAGGTGAGAACCATTGCTGAAGAGATTGTTGATATTGCTCTAGATTATTATTGTTAAGTTGAGTAGAGCCAAGTTGGAAACTGCCAGCACTACCATGACCAAGGATTTGAACACTATCTACCACACCAGTCCGGGCTTTGAGAAATTCTGTAATTTGTCCAATCCCGTCTCGATTTGGATCAAGAACTACTGCTTCAGTATTTTTCTTTAGCCCAGAAAGGAGGCTAGTGAAGTTCTCCACCATCGGATCAATAAAAACAATATTCGATGGAGTGTAGTTACCTAGACTAAAGTAACTTTTGGGGTTAGAATTAACCTGACTAAAGTTATTATTATTATCAGATAGACTGAGCATAGAATTTTACCTTGTGAGAGAATTTAGACATCAAAAATTAAGCCAAGAAATGGCGTACTTCTAGATAAAGTTACATAGATATTCCCAAGTAAGAGATGCCCTTGAAGAGTTTTTGCGTAGATAGTTGACTAACTAATATAATAATTCAATAGGTAAACCTAATCCTCCGTAAATTTTCTAGGGTAATTTTACGACTCTATTTAGGCCTATTCCTAGTAGCTGTAATGCAATCCTACAGCAATATTTTAGCATCTATCATTAATTAGAAATTCACCTTATCTTTACATATTTATGGCAATGAATTACAAAAACAATACAAAGAAGACTTTTTTATAAAACTAAAACAAAAAAGCCTATTAATTAATATTTTGCTTGTCTAATCTGCGGATGGCAAAAAAACTTCCTAGTAATCCGACTGTTGTTCCAAAGCTGAGGAGAATTATGATTAATAGCCAAGGATTTTGCATATTTGGTTGCAGTCCGAGGGTGATAAATTGCAAAAAATCTGGGGCATTGAATAGTAAATTAGTTAGGGATACTTGGACAATGGTAATCAAAACTAAGGCAAGCCCACTACCAAGGAGACCAAAGGCAATACCTTGAATTAAAAATGGTAAGTAGATCCAAGCGGCTGTGGCACCGACTAACTGCATGATTTCTATTTCCCTGCTTCTAGCGATGAAGATGAGGCGAATGGTGGTAGAAGTGACAGCGATCGCACTCATGGTCAAAAAAGTAGTAATCCCGCCACTAACCCAGCCCAAGCCTTGGTTGATCTGAGCTAGGCGATCGATCGCCTCAGATCTATAGCGCACTCCATCAACTCCGGGTAGCTGGACTAGTTTAGCCGCTAGGGGCAATACAGCTTGGGGGGTGTTGGCTTTAACTTTTAATTCATCTACTAAGGGATTCCCATCTAGCTGTTGGGTAACACTTTTAATATCTGAGAACCCTAATTCCTTCACTAAACTTGCCCAAGCCTGTTCTTTGGAAACTAATTTTACTTCAGTTACGCCTGGCTGCTTTGCTACCAGAGGGGTTACAGTTTCTACCTTAGTATCAGGCTTCAGATATATAGAAACTTCTAGCTGACTGCCATACTGGTTTAGCAAGCGATCGAGCTGCCAAGATACGGTGAGCTGCATCCCAAACAAAAAGAGTAATACTGTCACAGTGCTGACGGCTGCCCAGTTCATCCACCCCCCCCGCCGGAGTCCCCGCCATGTTTCTTGGAGCAGATAGAAGAGTTTACGAAAAGTGGGCAACATAAGGTCAAAAATTCCTGCTAGGATAGAGTTTAGTCATTCTGTTAAAAACTTTACCTTATCTGCTTCCATGCCTGCACCAGTAATTGTAGAAAAGAAAAAATTAGATACTCCCCCCCGCCAGATTCACTTGTTGGGCGATCGCATCCTCCGGCAACCAGCCAAACGAGTAGCCAAAGTAGATGAAGAAATTCGGCTATTGGTTAAGGAAATGTTCCAAACTATGTATAGCGCCAATGGGATTGGTTTGGCAGCTCCCCAAGTAGGGGTTCATAAGCAAGTAATTGTGATTGACATCGAACCAGATAAGCCAGAAGTAGAAACTGTAGTGCTGATTAATCCAGTCATCAAGAAACTTAGCCGTCAAGTCTGTGATATGGAAGAAGGTTGTTTGAGTGTGCCGAATGTTTTTATTGATGTGACTCGCCCAGAAGAAGTAGAAGTTTCCTTCAAAGATGAATTGGGGCATCCCCGTACTTTGAAAGCAAGGGGTTTGTTGTCACGGGTAATTCAGCATGAAATGGATCACCTGAATGGGGTTTTATTTGTCGATCGAGTAGAAAATGAACTTTTGCTCACGGAAGAACTACGTAAGAATAAGTTCTCTCCCAGTGCTGTTAAACCTATTAAATAACCTTAAACAACAAAATAATTGTGGGTAGCGTGGCGTGCTATCACTTAAATAATTTCCCCTATGATGATGACTCCTAAAGGTGGTGTGCTTTTACTAACTTCTTGTGTGGCGGCGATCGCCGCAGTTGGTTCAGTTTTTGAACTTTCTTCTGGTACGCCCAAATTTGGGACTGGTATAACTTGGGTGATCTTGGCTGTCAGTATTCCCCTAGTGGCGGGAGCATTCTACGCAGCAGTGAAGGATGCCAATAGCCAACAGTAAATAACCTATCAACTAACAAAATTATGGAAAAAATAATGTTGCGGGTCGGTGAAGATGGAAGTATGGAAATCCCTTCAGAATTGCGAGAAAAATTAGGCATTGAAGTGGGGACAAAATTAGTAGCTAGGGTTGAAGGCGATCGCTTAATCCTCACAAATCCAAAAGCTACCCTAGAAAAACTTAAAGATTTATTCGCCCATATTCCCCCCTACATCAGTTTGGCTGACGAACTTATTGCTGAACGACGTGCAGAGGCTGAACGTGAATTACATTCTTGATGCCTCCGCTTTACTTGCTTCTCTGCATAATGAAACTGGCTCGGAGATAGTTGATCTACTTTTGTCTGAGTCAGCAATTTCGGCTATTAATTTATCAGAAGTGATCCAAAAAGCAAGGCAACGAGGAACTTTTACTGAGACACTGGTGAGTAGTCTGCAAACAGCAGGAGTAGAGGTTGTTGCCTACACGATCGAGCAAGCAGAGATGACGGCAGCATTGTGGCCAATCACTCAACCTTTTGGATTATCCTTGGCTGATCGTGCCTGTCTAGCTCTCGCTCAGTCTCGTCAGGCGATCGCTGTTACTGCCGATCGAAGTTGGGCCAATATCTCGCAGATTCAAGTACAAGTAATCCGATAGCATAAATAACCTAATCCATATCCATCGCTCCAACTAGCCAGTAGGTCATCATTTCTCCCTTACCCTTGATGGGGATTAAGCCCCGTTCTAGAAATTTATACTGATCCTTGAGGAGTTGGTAAGTGATTTCTGTGACTTGAATTTTTCCCGGTATTCCTGAAGATTCCATCCTTGAGGCCACATTAACCGTATCTCCCCATAGATCGTAGGTAAATTTTTTTCTGCCAATAACCCCAGCTATGACTGATCCAGTATTAATCCCAATCCGTAGAGCGATCGCTTGCCCCCGGAAAGTAAACTTCTCTGCATGAGCTTGCATTGCCAAAGCCATATCAGCGATCGCCTGAGCATGATTTACTTGAGGTTGGGGTAATCCTCCTACCACCATATATTCATCTCCGATGGTTTTAATTTTCTCTAAGCCATACTGCTGGGAAAGTTGATCAAAAATTGAAAAAATCTGGTTTAAAAGTTCTACCAATTCCCCTGGAGAAGCCTGACTAGAAATTTCTGTAAAACCAACAATATCGGCAAATAGCACCGTCACATTGGTAAAACTATCGGCGATCAATTGGTCACTTTCCTTTAATTGGTCAGCAATACATCCGGGCAAAATATTCAGGAGTAGCTGCTCAGATTTTTTCTGCTCCTCCCGGAGAGCCTGTTCTGATTCGGTGCGACTCATGATTTCGCTGCGGACTAGCTGAAACATTTGCCGAAAAGCAATCATCACTTCGCCTAATTCATCATCCCGTTTCACAGAGAGAGAATAAAAATTTGCCTGATCTACTTCTCCATTCAGAGATTCCCCGGCGATTTCTAAATCCTCTCGCAACCGGAGAATGGGCCAGATGACTAGTTTGCCCAAGACTCCCATCGTTGTTGCCGTAACAAAGAGGGCAATAATCAGGACTAGCCCACCGATACGGAAGGCATAGGATTGGAGTTCGGTGGCGATGGAGGAAGTATCTTGGCGCAGAATCAACATGAATCGATCGTCAATACGCAGACTTGTCCAGATAAAATCTACTCGATTGTGGTCGGGTAGAGGCACAATACCTATGGTTTTTTGATTTTCTTGCTGATTAGTTGGTTTATTTTTGTCTTGAACCATGAAATCTTGGAGAGGCATGGGAGGAACTTCCCCAAAGTTGCCAATTAACTCTCCATCTTTGCTATACAAAGCTCCACCGACAATATTGGAACGATTAGTTAAACTCTTGATCTGGGTTAAAATTTGGGGATAGGTGCGATCTCCAACTTTCAAACTGAGGATTGCTTCTACTTTTACAGTGGAAACTTCCTTCATTTGGGTCAGCAGTTCCTGCTCCCGCCGCGCATAGGAGGGAATAAAGATAATTACTTCGATCGCCACTACGCTCAAAAAGATCCAAGCAGCTACGGAAATAGATAATTTTGCTTTCAATAAACGACCAAATTTGCGAGAAGAAGCTTTCATAGTTGAAGTACGATTAGCAGCGAATAATGGATGCTACATTAACCATTTTGTAAAAATATTACGTCCATTTAGAGGAAATGCTTACTTATTTAGTATCCCTTTCTAATTCCTATTTCCTAGGTAACAACCAAAAACTGGCAAGTTTAGGGCAAGTTTGTTATGATCCTGACTGACTAAGGCTGACAACTTTTAGGATTATCCTCAAAATAACTTACTCAATTTTGTTATTTGAGCGTAGTGTAGCCCGATCGCTTGAGAATTAACTCGTAATATCACCCCATGACGAATAAATACTCCCTCAGTTGGGTGAATCGGATGCAAGATATCCCTCAGACAGCCTGGGATGCCTTGGCAATGCCCCTGAAAACTCCTTTCTTAGAATGGGAGTGGTTGAACAATTTAGAAACTTCCGGTAGTGCTACACCCCAAACAGGCTGGCTGCCCAATCATCTTTTAATCTGGCGTAATCAACTACTAATAGCAGCAGCTCCTCTCTATATTAAGGGTCATAGCTACGGTGAGTTTGTTTTTGATCAGCAATGGGCAAATGTTTCCTATCGCTTGGGAGTGGAATATTATCCTAAAATGTTGGGGATGATCCCGTTTACTCCAGCTACGGGCTATCGATTTTTAATTGGGGAAGGGGAAGATGAGGCAGAATTAACCGCCATGATGGTGGCAGCGATCGATCATTTTTGCGATCGACACCAGATATCTGGCTGTAACTTTTTGTTTGTAGATCCTCAATGGAAATTGACCATGGAAAACTATGGTTTTACTAGTTGGATGCATCATAGTTATATCTGGCAAAATAATAATTTTCATACTTTTGATGATTACCTAAAAATGTTCAATGCCAACCAACGGCGTAATATCAAACGAGAACGCAAGGCCGTAGAGCAGGCAGGATTAACTCTCAAAATCCACACTGGGGAAGATATTCCTAAGCACTTACTATCTTTAATGCACGGTTTTTATGGCAGCACCTGTGATAAATTTTGGGGCGGCAGTAAGTACCTGACTAAGAAGTTTTTTGAGCAGTTATATCCTAAGTTTACTCATCAAGTTGTGTTGGTGGCTGCTTACCATGAAAGCTATCAAGAAAGACCCGTGGGCATGTCTTTTTGCTTGACCAAAGGTGAGCAACTGTATGGGCGCTATTGGGGATCCTATCAGGAGTTTGATTGTCTCCATTTTGATACTTGCTACTATGCACCGATCGAGTGGGCAATTAGTCAAAATATTCAGACTTTTGATCCCGGTGCTGGAGGCAGCCATAAAAAAAGAAGGGGTTTTCCTGCCACTCCTAATTATAGTCTGCATAGATTTTATAATCCTCGTTTAACTCAAATTCTACGTAATTATATCGGTGAAATAAATGATATAGAACAACAGGAAATTGAAGCGATGAATAGTGAATTGCCGTTTAGCAAAAAAGAAATAGTTTTTAATTTAGATTAGTGTTAGTGGTAGAGGAGGTAAACAAAGTATAATTAACTAATTCAAGAA
>JANMHD010000032.1:0-2393 GCA_031374985.1 Coleofasciculaceae cyanobacterium OTE_70_metabat_329
GTTAATCTTAGTCCTATTTCTAAGACCAAAATTATTATTATTAGTCCCAAAAAAATTGAAAATATCACTATAATTCCTGTTAAAAATTAAAATAAATATAAGGTAAACCACCTTCAGGAGCTAGGAGCCAAACAATGAATAGAATCAAAGGAATCATAAATAATTTTAGATGCCAACTTATATCTAGTTTAAGATGGCGCTGAAGGAAGAAATTAATAGTTAAACAAACCCATAACATTGCTAGTAGGGTAAATAATTGAGTTGGATTTAGGCCGATCGTTCTTTGATAGACTTGTTGAGCAAACTGGATATCCCCCTTATGACCCCAGAGATGATTTAGCACTAATTTTGATTGTTCTAGGTTGGGCAGGCGGAAGAAAACCCAAGTTAAAAAAACCATTGCTTGAGTCAAAAACCAAGCTATCAATATACCTCCCGGATGCTGCCAAAATTGCTGTAAAGTTGGGGATTTTTTGCTAATTACATCCGTTAATCGATGTACTGCTAAACCAATACCATGTAAGCCACCCCAGACCAAGAAACCCCAAGCTGCCCCATGCCAAATACCGGCAATTAGCATGACTAGAATCAGGTTAAAACAGGTTCTGATCAAACCTACCCTGGAACCACCAAGAGGAAAGTAGAGATATTGGCGGAGCCAACTACCTAATGTCATGTGCCACTTCCGCCAGAAATCAGCAATGCTAGTACTAAAGTAGGGAAAATCAAAATTCTCTGGCAAATTAAATCCTAATAGCATGGCACTGCCCCTTGCCATGTCTACATAACCGCTAAAATCCAAATAAAGCTGGAAACCATAGGCTATAATTCCGAGCCATAGATCAGTGCTACCCGCCCGTTCTGCGTTACTAAAACATAACTCAACTAGGACACCTAAGCGATCGGCAACCAGTGCCTTTTTAAAGATACCGATCGCAATTAACCATACCCCTTCTATAAGTTGATGGAGTTGGGGTGGAGACTTTTGGTTTATCTGGCGATAAAACTCATCGTAGGCAGTAATAGGCCCAGAAATTAGCTTAGGAAAAAATAATTTATAAGTGGTGAATTGGAGAAGACTGCCTACAACTATTTGCCCTTGAAAACTATCTATCAAAAAAGCGATCGATTCAAAAGTAAAGAAACTAATTCCTAAAGGAACTACCAGACTCTCGGCCACCCATTGGGTTGTATCTTGGAGAGAAACTAGGGGTGTATTGGTAAATTTTTGGTAAATACTCGACATATTACCTAGCAAGAAAGGAATATACTTAAAACCAGCTAATAATAAAACATTTAAGATTATTCCGAACCAAAGGATAAATTTCTTGCGGAGCTTTGTTCCTTTCTTAGAGTCTCGTTTATTAAAAGCAACAGATTTACCAAGTTGCCAATTAATAATAGTGATTAATAAAAATAAAGGAATATAATACCACTGTAGATAAATGGAAAGAAAAGAATTATAAAGCAGAGAACTATAGAAAATCAAGCTAGCTATTAATAATAAAAATAGCTGTAGCTCAACTTGGGGAATCATCCAATAAAGAACCACAACTATAAATAGAAATAAAATATATAATGGAGAATTGAAACTCATAGGCTAACGGACATTTAATTTATGGGAGTTTGGGATAACTCTACAAATTTTAGAAATTTATGCTAAAGATTTATTGATAATATTAGGTTCTAAATCATGACCAATAAATACTAGTTGAGTTTGTCTTGTTTCCTCAGGTCGCCAAGGACGATCGAAGAAATAATCCAATCTATTTCCCACTCCTTGCAACACCATCCGCATGGGTTTATTGGCAATATTCACAAAACCCTTAATACGGTAAATTTCTTGCTCTTGGAGTAGGGTTTCCAACTTACTTACTAGTTTCTGTATTTCCTGTTGGGGAGGTAGGGTGATATGTAGAGAATTAATATCATCATCATGGTCGTGTTCTTCTTCTAGGTCATGGTGGCCAGCGCGCTGATCGAGGTTATCCTCCACAGCAGAATTGAAGCCTAGGAGAATTTCTGGAGCAATTTCTCCAGCTTTACAGGGAACAATTTTTACACCGGGACGGAGTTCTTGCTTTAGCCAAGCCTCTACTTTGGCTCTGGTTTCTTGATCTACTAAATCAACTTTGGTGAGCAATACCAGATCAGCACAGGCTAACTGGTCTTCAAATAATTCTTCTAAGGGTGTTTCATGTTCTAAGTTGGGATCTGCTTGCCTCTGGACTTGCACAGCATCTAGATCACTAGCAAAGGTTCCCGCAGCTACAGCCACACAATCCACTACTGTAATTACCCCATCTACGGTGGCAGCAGTGCGAATTTCTTGCCAACGAAAGGCTTGGATTAGGGGTTGGGGCAGAGCTAAACCAGAGGTTTCAATGACAATA
>JANMHD010000427.1:0-25327 GCA_031374985.1 Coleofasciculaceae cyanobacterium OTE_70_metabat_329
AGCCTCCTTCCCAGCGGTAGAGACTTGCTCAGAAAGGTCAGCAGCGGGATAGACCAATTTACCTAAGGAAGCACTGAAGTTGTTAATAAATACCACCTTCAAGCGTCCCCGGACATCAGGATCTCGGTTGACCACTTCTGCTACAGCATTGATTAGTTTGATAATCAATTTTGCCATGAAGTAACCGGGGGCTGCCTTACCGCCAAAAATTATTGTCCGGGATTGAACGTAGGCATTAGGATCAGCTTTAATCCGGTTATAAAGAGTGATGACATGGAGAATTGCCAAGTGCTGCCGCTTGTATTCATGAATCCGTTTCACTTGGACATCAAAGATAGAATCTGTGGAAACTTCAATACCGTTATTTAACAGAATGTAGTTTGCTAGGCGCTCCTTGTTCGATCGCTTAATCTGCTGCCAGCGATCGCAGAATTCGGGTTCATCAATAAATGCCTCCAACTTCCGCAGATCATCCAGATGAGTTAACCAATAATCCGAGCCTAGTTTTTCATTAATTAAACTACACAATTTTGGATTACTTAGGAGCATCCACCTGCGGGGAGTAACGCCATTGGTTTTATTAAAGAACTTTTCAGGCCACAGCTTGTAGAAATCCTTCAAGACATCCTGTTTGAGTAATTCCGTGTGTAGAGCAGCTACTCCATTGATGGCGTGACTACCCACACAGGCTAGGTGAGCCATCCGTACGGATTTTTCACCACTCTCTTCAATCAAAGACAGCCGTTCCAAGAGACTTTCATCTCCCGGATACCAAGTTTTCACATCAGAAAGGAACCTTTGGTTAATTTCATAGATAATTTCTAGGTGTCTGGGTAAAACATCCCCAAACAAGCTAACAGTCCATTTTTCCAAGGCTTCCGGCATCAGAGTATGGTTGGTGTAGGCAAAGGTTTTTTGGGTAATTCGCCAAGCCCGATCCCATTCCAGTCCATGCTCATCCAGTAATAGACGCATCAATTCGGCAATACTCACGGCTGGGTGGGTATCATTCAGTTGGATTGCTGCCTTATCAGACAAGTTATCCAGACCTGAATTAGATTTCAGGTGATGGCGGATAATATCTTGCAGGGAGCAGGAGACAAAGAAGAATTGTTGTTGGAGGCGGAGTTGTCGTCCTTGGGGGGTATTGTCATTGGGATAAAGGACTTTGGAGATAGTTTCCGATCGCATTTTACTAGCTACCGCCCCGTCATAATCCCCCGAGTTAAACGCTTGGAAATTAAAATCATCACTAGATTCTGCTTTCCAAAGGCGCAGAGTATTAACTGTAACAGTGTTATAGCCCGGTACAGGAGTGTCGTAGGGCAGCCCCATAACTCGCTCCTTAGGAATCCACAATACCTTAGGATTACCCTTTTCATCGTGGTAGGTTTCTGTATGCCCTCCAAATTTCACCTCAACTTTTTCGTTGGGGCGGACAATCTCCCAAGGATTGCCTAGTCTGAGCCATTTATCAGGAATTTCTACCTGCCACCCTTCACTAATGGCTTGGGTAAAAATCCCAAATTCGTAGCGGATGCCATAACCCACGGCGGGTAACTCTAAGGTGGCCAAGGAATCTAGAAAACAGGCGGCTAATCTGCCTAGGCCTCCATTGCCTAAACCGGGGTCTGGTTCCTGTTCTAGAAGATCATGGATATCTAGACCGCATTCTTGGACAGCTTGGGTTGCCCGACCGAGCAAACCTAGGTTAATTAGACTATTGCCCAAATGCCTGCCCATAAGAAATTCTGCCGATAGATAATAGACAGTTTTAACATCTTTCTCGTTGTAGGTTTTGAGGGTCTTGAGCCAACGACGCAGGAGCCGATCGCGGGAAGTATAAGCTAGAGCCATGTAGTAGTCATCATTGGTGGCTAGGGATTCATACTTACCTTGCAGATAAAATAGCTGGTCTGCAAAGGCTCGCTTTAGGGTTTCTACACTCATCCCAGTCCGATCGTCTTCGATCGTAACCTTGCCTATAGTTTCGCCAGTCATGGATAGGGCTTCTACACTTATCCCCTGGGGATTGTCCTCGATCAAAACCTTTCCCATAGTTTCGCTAGTCATGGATTCAGTCATAAATTTCTGATTGCTGCTTGAGTTGGTGAGTTAGTTATCTTGATTTTGCCTGTAGGATTACCCCATAATTCTACAAGATAGGTAAGATTTAACTATTTCGTCTACCCCTATAAGGCAGCGATCGATACAATTTTCCCCAACAGCTAGGATTAGGAGCCAACATTAACGGTATAAGTCAGGGTAAAAGGACGGAAAGTCGCCCCATTTTTAGCAGTCCCCCTCAATACAAGGTCGTAGGAACCCGCCGCTGGGAAGGTCACACTTGCTCCGGGAATATTACGGTATTGCTCGGCATTAATTTCTCTCAGGGCTGGTTGCAAAATAGGGTTAGCACCACGAGGACGAGTATGCACCGCTAGAGAACAGTTACATTGAGACAGGGGAATCACCCCGCCTCCCCGCTGAGTTAGAGCAAACCAAACCTGAGCCGATTGTCCTACACGGGGATTATGATTTGGCGCTAAATGAAAAGTTGCGGCCACATCTCCAGAGACTTCGACTGTGTGGGCAAGGACAGGTACAGCAGCTAGGGTCGTGAGGGCAGCTAATCCTAAATATTTACCTAAATTTTGAGATAGCATAGAAATTTCCTGAGTTTTTGCAGAACTTGAATAACCTCAAAATTCTGGTTTAATACTCTACTCAAAGTGGACTAACTAAGCATTGCAGTCAACAGACACCTTGTCACACTCTCTTACCGCAGTTACTAGGTTGCAACTTGCTTGCAAGTATTGTAGGAATTGAGAAAATGGTTTTAGGAATCTGTGGGGGAGTCTGCTATTTTTTCTGTTGATTTTTTTTCTAGGGGTTCTAGGTCTATCTTGTCGTAAATATCTGTAAGGACGATCGTGCAAGGCACTGTCGAAAATTTAATCTCTTCTTCTAAAGTATCGTATTCCTGAAATTCCCATTTTTTTACACCTGTTTTGATATAGTGCTGGACGTAATGCTGGTATTGATCGACTAATAGATATTCCTGAAATGTAGCAAGCGATCGATAGAAGATAAATTTTTCGGTTTGGTCATATTTCCCAGTCGATTTAGACAATACTTCAATGATTAAAGTAGGATTTACGATCGTATCTTTCCGACCTTCTTGCAAAATCAAATCTCCCTTCACTACCATCACATCTGGATAGGTGTAGATTCCTTTTTGGGGTATCCACAGGCGTTGATCTACTACAAATACTTCATAAAGTTGCCCCCGTACTCCTACTGTTAAAGATGTACATAAATTACGAACAATGCGATTGTGATTCGGCATTCCTCTGGCCATTGGAATTATTTCTCCATTAATGTATTCGTTACGAGTTTCTGAGACAACCTCTAAGGCTAAATATTCTTCTGGCGAATAGGTTTGTGTTGCTTGAACTTGAGCAATCATGTTACAACTCTCCTAAATAGCTTTGTACGAAAGATCGTAGCATTTACAAAGAGTCTAAAGTAAAAACCCTAGCCTCTTCCTTATAGAACCCATTTGATATCTGAGGATAAAAGAGATAACCACAGCAAAAATGCCTTATTCCAGCAGCCTAAGTGACCAAGAATGGGAGATTATCGAACCCTTGCTCCCACAAAAGAAGCAGACCAGACCCCACTTCGGCAAGGTCTTACAGTGAGCCTGTCGAACTACTCAGTGACCGCCCTTGTGGAGTAAACGCCAGATTCTGGATGGTATCTTCTATCAGATGAAGAATGGATGTAACTGGTGTGACTTACCTAGGGATTTGCCACCTTACTCCCCAGTCTTCTGGTACTACAAACAATGGCGAGAACATGGACGATATCATACACAAACTGCATCACCATAGAAATGTTAGAGCAAAATATCGAACTCACGTTGATTTAAGACAACGCCCTAACAAGACTATACCGACTAAGAATACTAAAATCCCTGCCTGAATTTGCTGTTGGAAGGTTACTTGCAAGCTACCCCAGTAATGGGAACCAATAAAAATGGTATGGATAGTTGCCAAAATTAGGGCGGGAATTGTTAATAAATGCAAAAATCGCCAAGATTTACCTAGACGGTTCTGGAAACTATCAAAACTTGTTAAAGCGGCGGGAGTCATGGCTAGAAGTGCTGCTGCTCCACAGGCGATCGCTCCCTGATGAACTGGTAGCATAAAGTTAAAGGCATCTAGATTCCAGCTAAAAGTGTGGTCGATCATATGAGAAGTGTGGACGATCGCCAGAATATACGCCCCGACACCGATCGCTCGCCGATACTTCAGGGGTTGAGTCCAAAACTTACTTAGGGGCCGGGCAACCAACGCCATCATTAATAGCAGCAATGCCCCGTGGCCGGTATAGTCCACCATGTCGTCATTGCGGAGGAGGAGAAGGATGCCGATCGCTAGGGTCAACCAACTGCCGAGACGAAATAACTGGCTCCGCTGATCTTGACTCAAACGAGCCGAAGCTACTCCTACTGCCACCATACTAGGCATGGTTCCTACCCCAAAGGCTGCCATAGTTGCGGCTCCCCACCAAGGATTAACTGTTTCTGCGGCTTTAATTTGGGCGGCGTAGAGAAAACCACAGGGAATCAGACCCCAGATACTCCCCAAGGCGATGGGAGTCCACCATTGAGATTGTTGGGAGAGGCGATCGAAAAAGGAATTAAGGCGGGTATGAATATTTTTAGTTGCCGAAAATAAAGGTAAGCGGGGCAGAAAATTGGGTTGGAGTTGCCCTAGAGCTAACCAGATGAGCAGCAAACCAGTAAAAATCGCCATGCCCCTCCGAAAACTACTCCCAATTCCTGCTAACTGTCCCCCGGCAATCAACACTGAACCTAAGATTCCAATCCCGGCGCCCACTAGAGTGTAACTAGCTAACCGGCCTAGATTGAGTAACAAATGAAATCGGAGTTGTTTTTGCCAGTTATGTTGATTAGTAGAGTTATGTAGAGAAAATGCTAAAGCGATCGGGCTACACATGCCCACGCAATGCCCAAAACTACCTAAAAATCCTAATGCCATGATCAGTAACAAATCGAGCATGGTTTCTTTTTGTAAATTTTATATATTTTATCTATAAATCTTATCTAAGGCTTTAGCTCCTAGTCCCTCAGCTTACAACACATCTTCGTAAGGTTCTAGCTATGACCTATTCTAGGTGTGGCATAATTGTTAAGAAATTCCTAGACCTGAGAGTTTCAAAACGGAGACATAACTATGTACGATCGCTGCCTACGCTTCTTATCTCTATGCTTGATTATCTTAACTAGTTTGTTTGGGGTCTTTGGTTCTACTACTCCAGCTCAGGCAGCCGGATGTACCCTAACAGCAATTGTTTGGGAAGGATATACCGATGCCTCTTTTACCGATAAATTTACGGAAGTTACAGGCTGCACTATCAAAGCTACCTATGCCGGTTCTAGTGATGAAATGTTTGCCAAGTTCAAAACCGGCGGCGGTAGGAATTATGATCTGATTTCTGCTTCTGGGGATATCACCGAGCGCCTCTACAAATCCGGCTTAGTCCTGCCCATTGATACCAACAAACTAGAAAACTATGGTTCAATATTTCCGCCTTTCCAGAAAGGGGTGTGGAATAATTTTGATGGCCAGCCCTACGGTGTCACCTTTGCTTGGGGTCCCAATGTATTGCTTTACAACCCAAAGGAAGTTTCTCAAGCCCCCACGGATTGGAATATTCTCTTTAATCCCCGCTATACCGGCAAGATCACTATTCCCGATAACCCGATTACGATCGCTGATGTTGCTCTCTGGCTTGGTTTCCCTGAACCCTACAATCTGAGTGATGCACAATTGCAGCAGGTCAAAACCAAACTCCTGCAACTCCGTCCCCAAGTGCGGAAGTTTTGGACTACTGCCGGAGAACTGGCAAACTTGTTCCAATCCGGGGAAGTTGTTCTAGCCCATGCTTGGCCTCTTACCTATACTCAGCTTAAGGAAGCCAAATTTCCTATTGCTTCTGTAGTTCCCAAGGGTAAGCTCACAGGCTGGACAGATTCTTGGATGATTTCTAAAAATTCTGCCAATGTGGATGCTGCCTATAAGTGGGTTGATTTTATCCTCAGTGGGGCAGGGCAAAAAGGAGTGATGGATGTAACGGGTTATTCTGGTGCTACAAAATTAGGGGCTGAAGCGATCGGTACTGCCAAAGCAAAAGAGTTATTCATGGATAATTTATCTCTCCACCAAGAAATCAATATGTGGCAGAGTGTGAAAAACTACGATAAATGGGTAGAAGTTTGGAACGAAATTCGTAGTTAACCTCCGTAGTCCTCTTAAAGTAGTTAACCCCCCTAGCCCCCCTTAAAAAGGGGGGAATAGGAGGATA
Source organism: Coleofasciculaceae cyanobacterium OTE_70_metabat_329 (assembly GCA_031374985.1). Taxonomy (GTDB): domain Bacteria; phylum Cyanobacteriota; class Cyanobacteriia; order Cyanobacteriales; family JAAUUE01; genus JAAUUE01. The sequence continues at coordinate 6,397 of JANMHD010000427.1, forward strand.
TATTCAAAATTTTATTTATAATTATGCCCTCCATAAAACGCCAATCTTGGGGATTATTTGCGACGGTATTACCGCCAGTAATTTGGATGGGATTATTGTATTTTGTGCCAATTATAATTTTGGTATCCTATAGTTTTTGGCATTTAGAAGGGTTTGATATTGTCAAGGAATTTAGCTTAATTAATTTTCAGGCGATCGCTACTAATAGATCCTATCAAAATGTAATTATTAGGACTCTAGCTACAGCTTTAGTTGTGACTATTATAGATATTATTATTGCCCTACCCGTAGGTTATTTTATTGGTAAATCTGCGGGTAAATATCAAGGTATTTTAACCTTACTAATTATCTTACCTCTCTGGTCTAGCTATCTAGTCCGGGTGTTCGCTTGGAAGGTGATTTTGGGCTACAACGGAGTGTTAAATAACATCCTTATATTTTTGGGAGTGTTCGATCGCCCCAGCCAAATCTTCCTCTACAATCAATTTTCCACGACCCTAACTTTTGTTCATATCTGGCTGCCATTTATGATTTTGCCCATCATTACTGCCTTTGAAAAATTACCCCCAGAACAGTTGGAGGCATCGGCAGATCTAAATTCACCGCCTCTAACTACATTCTTTCGAGTTGCCATTCCTCAAGTAATGCCGGGAATTTGGGCGGGGGCAATTAGTGTTTTCTCTTTGACCCTAGGGGATTTTATTACACCCAGTTTAGTCGGGGGAACTAATGGAATCATGTTAGGAAATCTCATCTCTTCTCAGTTTGGAATTTCCTACAACTGGCCTCTAGGGGCGGCCTTTTCTTTATTAGTAATTATCTTTGTTTTCACTGCCCTAACTTTTGCTTTGAAACAAGGAGTATTGGATAATTAATATTTAACTATCACCTAATATTAGCTAAGAAAAAATAAAACTATGCTTGGGTACAGCTTTGAAAAATTTGCCCCACTACTTGATTTCGGCCATTAGCTTTAGCGTGATAGAGGTGTTGATCAGCTTGACTAATCAAATCCCTAGAAGAAAGATTGGGCTGAGGAATTAAAGTACAAATTCCAATACTCAGGGTTACAAAATCAGCTACTTTAGAAGTTTTGTGGGGAAGTCTTAGTTGTAGGATAGCCGATCGCATTTTTTCTGCAACTCGGGTAGCCCGCTCCATTTCAATCTGGGGCAAAATGACCACAAACTCCTCTCCTCCATAACGAGCTACGATCGTCCTTGGCTCCATACTAGCCGCATCTGCCATAGCCTTAGCAACCTTTTGTAAACATAGATCTCCAGCTAAATGTCCATAGGTATCATTGTAGAGCTTAAAAAAATCTACATCACATAAAATCAGAGATATAGGTAACTGACTTCTTAGAGATTCTTGCCAAATTTCCTCAAGACTAAGCTGAAAGAAATGCCGATTCATAATCTGAGTTAGCCCATCAGTTTTTGCTAATTTCTCTAAATTTTGGTTCGCTGCTGCTAAATCTTGATTAACAATTTCTAGCTGTTGTTTTGCTTGATGCAATTGCCTTTGAAAAGTTGTTTGTCGCTGCAACATTTCATTAATAGTTTTAGCTAAATTAGCCAATTCATCTCGTCCCCCCAGCTTGACAGTCCCCGTATTTTGTAAATTCCCTTTAATTTTTCTTACCTGTTGATCTAGCCTAGAAATCCGAGATAAAACAAACTTATCTAAGATAAAGTATAAAATTGCGCTAAAAAATAATAAAGCAATTCCTAAAATTAATAGATAATTACTAATACTTTCACTAACTTGCGAAAAAGGACTAGGAGAAAATAATTGCATAATAGCAACTGGTTCGCCTTTGACATTATGAATAGGTAGAAAAATTGCCTTACCCAGATTCCTATCTTTTGGTTCTGGAGATAATTTTGGGATTAGTTCCAAGGCTTGAGCATCTAGCTTTACTAGTTCACCCTTAATATAAAAAGTTCTTTCTCTGTTAAATTGTCTGGAATCCGGTAGTCGTTTGGCTTCTTCTAGGAGGGGAGGAGGGGGTTGTTTATTTCTAGCTGAGGAGCATTGAAACGTACTAACCTTTTTTAATTTATCGATCAAAGGGCCACTCTGTCGATCGCTATTAGCTTCTATCTTTTGTAGCTGGGTTGCAAAATCCGCTTGGTCTGGATATAAAATACTAATTTCTAGATGGTTTTCTCCCCCAATCCGACACAATTGATCTTGGCTAGTTAGTTCTAGAGGCTCTCTAGATGATTTGTTCAGGAGTTCTCGAATACGATTAGTTAGGGTAAAACTTTCTCTTTGATTTATCTGCATCGATAATAAACCAGACAGCATAGTCAAAAATCCTACCCCTAGAATGGAGACAGAAAGGCTAATAATCAGTACAGTTTTTGCCCGTAGATTCATATCAAGACCACCCTTAAAATATTAAAGCATTAAATTTAATACTTTTTGTTTATGAGTATCTCTAATCGCTTTCATTATGGCAATAATATCCTAAGAATAACTAGGATAAACTTAACAAGCCTTTTTACTAAAAATCTAGATCATCCATCATGCCCGGACTAATCAGGGTAATATCAAATTCATCCAAGGGTTCACTATTAGTTAAGGTATCTCCCTTTTGGAGATAATAAATTACCCGAACTTGGGGCCCAAAAACTACTTCATCTTCATCTTCTAAATCTCTGGCATCCATTTTATGACCATTAATCATTAAGCCATTCACACTAGGCTTACCATTGGCATCACCATCTACAATCTGATAGTACTGGATGCCGTCGGGATTGGTACGGCGGAAAATATTGGCATGGTAACGGGAAACAAACTGCGACAAGATGCGGATCTTGCATTTTGCATCTCTGCCGATCGAATAGGAAGACTCCTCTAGGGTAACTTCTCGCCGCCCTCGATCGTCTTCAACTACCAGTATGTGTTTTTGATTTGATTTTGCCGCCATGAATAGTAAAAGATGGAGAATAAAAGATTAAGGAATTAATACACAGGCATTTTTTCGATCATATCATAACCACTGATTTCGGCGTAGTAATAGAGAATTGGTCACTACACTAAGGGAACTAAAAGCCATTAAAGCTCCGGCGGCGGAGGGGTTAAGACTTATACCCCAAGGCAGGAGAAATCCGGCAGCAAGGGGAATTGCTAAAGTATTGTAAGCAAAAGCCCAGAATAGGTTTTGGCGAATTTTTTGGAAGGTAGCACGGGATAGATAAATAGCTTGGGCTACGTCTAGGAGGCGATCGTGAATTAATACTAAGCCTGCGGTCTCTACCGCCACTTCTGTTCCCCCTTGGAGGGCAATTCCTACCTCAGCTTGGGCTAGGGCAGCGGCATCATTAATGCCATCTCCCACCATTGCTACTTTATGACCTTGGGCTTGGAGTTTGGAGATCGCCTCTGCTTTTCCCTGAGGTAATAAGCCAGCTTGAATATTTTGGGGGTCAATCCCTAGCTCTTTCCCAATAGCGATCGCCGTCCCTAGTTGATCTCCAGTGTAGATCAGGGTTTGTAGCCCCATTTTTGTCAATTTTTGGATAGTAGCTAGGGCATCAGTACGCAGGGGATCATGGACGGCAATTAGACCGATTAACTTCTTAGAAATTGCTATATAAACTACAGTTTTTCCTTGGATTGCCAACTGCTGGGCTGTAGCGATCGCTTTGGGAGATACTTCAATCTGAGATTTTTCTAGCCAAGCAAGATTTCCTAGATGTACCACTTGCTGATCTAGCTGTTCTATGGGATTTAGCGTACCTAATTGATTATCTAGGAAATTATTTACCAACCCATAAATACCTAATCCTGCTTCTGTATGGCTATCGGTCACTGGGAATAAGGGCAAGTCTTGGGCTGCTTGTTTAATCGCCTCAGCTAGGGGATGACAGGTGGTTGCTTCTAAACTAGCCGCTATCTGGAGTAGCTTAGTCTCCTGAGTTCCTAAATCTTGATCTTCATCTTGATCCCAATTTTGATTTCCTAAAATCACACAATCACTAACCCTAGGCTTGCCGCTGGTGAGGGTTCCAGTTTTATCAAAGACGATCGTATCTAGACCATTAACCTGTTCTAATACATCCCCACCCCGAATCAGCAAACCCCGTTCTGCTCCCATACTTGTGCCGACTAACAGAGCCGTGGGAGTTGCCAAACCAAGAGCGCAGGGACAGGCAACCACGAGGACAGCGATCGCTAACTTACCACTCAAGGCGATCGGGGTAATAGCGGGCAAATGATGGTGATGGGAACCCAGAAGCAAGGGATGAGCCATCACCAGGGACATATCCCAAATTTTAGTTCCCCAAATATACCAAAATCCAAAAGTCCCCGCTGCGAGGATCATCACTCCGTAGGTAAAATATCCTGCCACCGTATCAGCCAACTTCTGCACCGGAGCTTTCCGAGTTTGGGCAGCCTCCACCATAGCTACAATCTGCGCCAAAGTCGTATCTTCGCCCGTGCGTTGAGCTTGAATAACCAAAACTCCCGATTGATTAAGAGTCCCCGCCAAAACTAAAGAGCTTAATTGTTTCTCCACGGGCAGGGGTTCACCGGTAATCATAGATTCATCTACCAAAGATAAACCCCTACCCACTGTCCCATCCACTGGAATTTTCTCCCCCGGTAAAACTTGTAACCATTCCCCTACCCGGACTTGAGCGATCGGAATTTCTATCCCTTGATTATGCATCCCCAGGTTTACTGTATTGTCGTTAGTTGACGCAACTGGGGGCGGGATCAAGCGGGCAATTTGGGGTTGCTGTTGGCTGAGCGCCATGTAAGCAGCAGTGGCTTTAGTCCGTGCCTGAGCCTCTAGGGTTCTGCCGAGGAGAATGAAACCCAAGAGCATGACTGGTTCATCAAAATAGCATTCCCAACCCAACTGGGGTAAAAATAGAGCGAAACAACTGGCAATATAAGCAGAAAGGGTTCCTAAGGCCACGAGGGTATTCATGGTAGGAATACCTTTAAAAAGAGAGACTAGGCCGGAGACTAGAAGCGATCGCCCCGGTAGCCCAATACTAAAAGTTGCCAAACCCCAATGGAACCAAATATTATCCATCTGGCTATGGGTAAGCCAGTGACCAAAACTAGAAAAAATCAATAACAGCAAGGCTGTTACCAATTGCTGAATTTGTTGGCGAGATTGGACTTTTTGTTTTTCCTGCGCCTCTTGGCTATCTAGAGCAAAATGGGGCAGATTCTGCTGCCGGGCTTGACTAGGAAAACCTGCTTGGGTAAGTTGGGCTGCCAATGCCGCAGGATCAATAATCCCTGTCTCGGCTTCACACACTGCCACTTGGGTGACAAGATTGACACAGGCAGATACAACTCCCGGATACTGGCTTAACTGCCGCTCCACTGCCCCCACGCAACCGCCACACTTCATACCCCCCACATCAAGGGTAATTTTTTCTGTCCTGATCTCTGTTGTAATCATTTGACTATTCTACCCATAAAGGATTGCGATATCATAGACCTATCTCTGTCTTAGGATTTTATTCATGAACCCCAACCAACCCCCCGAATCTTGGGAAACCACAGAAAAGCAACTCCAACTATTTCTTTACTTAATCCCCGTGGTTGGATTTTTCCCTGCGCTATGGACTCTTTATCGTCGTCATGGGAGTCGGGAACAACAGATAGCCAGTCGCTTGTCTGTCACCTTGGCTTTGAGTTGGCTATTAAGTTATAGTCTTCTAGTCTGGCAGTGGGATACGCCTCAATTGTGGACATTGCGTTTATTATTGATCAATGGACTGCTGACTTCCAGCTATTTTGGAGTGAGTGTGTGGCTCATGGTACGGATTTATCAAGGTAAATTGCCTCGGTTGCCGGGCATGAGTAAAATTGCTGAAGGTATTGTTCGTAAGCATTTATCCTAGGAAGCTATTTATAAAGTATGGTTTTTTGCCCCTCCGGGAGGGACCATACCCTCTAAGTACTTCATGCATAACTTCTGAGCTAAAACATAAAAAATTGTGGTGTGAGAGTGTAAATCTGTGCCTACGAGAAAAGTTCGCAGCAAAAAAAATCAATCCCCTCCTAATCCGACTAAAAGGAAAGTTAAAAGACGTCGGGGGAATTGGCTATGGTTATGGTTACTATTTATTGGGGTATCTTTGTTCTCAGCCGCCGCTGGGGGCTTGCTGGCGGTATCTCTTTCCACCACACCTCTACAGCAGGTGCAACTAACTCCAGAGGAGCAGGCTGTCTTTGAGGGGAACAGCATTGCCCGGAGCACTTTTAATTTGCCAGAACTAACTCGTCCGGTAAATATTTTAGTGTTGGGATTAAAGGTTACTGATGCTGATCTGGGTGCGCCAACAAAAATTGGGAAAGCTCAGGAATTGGTCAACTCCTTTAAGGGCTTGACAGATACGATTTTTTTGCTGAGGTTTGATCCTCAGACTAAGCGGGTAGTTCTTTTGTCAGTTCCTAGGGATACGAAAACTCTAGTAGAAGGGAAGGGTGAAACTAAGATCAATGAGGCGAATGATTTTGGGGGGGCAGCCAGTGCTGCCAAGGCGACTAGTAATCTTTTGGGGGGAGTGCCGATCGATCGCTATGTTCGGGTCAATGTCCAGGGAATTGAAAAACTCCTTGATGCTCTAGGGGGAGTAACTATCTATGTCCCCAAAAATATGCGTTACCAAGATGATAGCCAAAAACTTTATATCGACCTCAAACAGGGAAAGCAACACCTGAATGGAAATCAGGCTCTCCAGTTCCTAAGATTTCGCTACGATGAAGACGGGGATATTGGCCGAGTCCAACGCCAACAAATGATGATTCGGGCATTGATAGAGCAAACTCTTAATCCTGTTACTTTGGCTAGGGTTCCCCAGATTGTCTCAGTCATTCAAGAAAATATTGATACGAATCTTAGCGTGGAAGAATTTGTGGCTTTGGGAGGGTTTGGGGTGCAGATCGATCGCTCCAAGGTGGAAATGTTGCTGCTGCCGGGTCAATTTAATGGTGATGGACGTAAGGGTATTAGCTATTGGCTGCCTAACCAAGAACAAATCCAAACCATTATGGCAAGGCATTTTGATTTGGGGGTAAGTCGGGGAGCCGTGCTTAATCCCGGTGATATCAGTATTGCGATTCGAGATAGTACTAAAAATCCTGTAGCGGTTAAGGCGTTGGTTCGTAAATTAAGTGCGATCGGCTATCGAGTTGCCGTGGATGAACCGTGGAGTGAACCCCTAGCCACTACTCGGATTTTAGCTCAGGGGGGCTATGAAGAAAGCGCTCAGCTAGTCCAGACTAATATCGGCTTGGGGGAAGTCTTGGTGGATAGCTCCGGCAGTTTCCGCTATGACGTAACTATTCAGTTAGGAAAAGATTGGAACAATAAACCATAAACAATCTATTTCATTAATGCTACGAAAAAATATTATGAAAATTGAACGGTTGCAGGAACTCAAGCAAAAATTGACCAAAGAAGCCGATCTTTCCAAAATCTGGTTGTTTTATATGGATAATTTTGCAGATCATCCGCAATTCGCCAATTTGGGTCATCCTGCTCGTAATGATTACTTAGAGGCTGTTGTCCAAAAGACTTGTCAGCAAATTTTTAGTAAGGCAGTTTTTAGTAAGCCAGTAAAAATTACTAATTTTTTCCTAATTCACATTCCAAAATATAAGCTTTTTCACGGGCCATTCCAAGCAGAAGGACGTAGGGGGGGTCTAATTTATTTTGAAGATATAAAAACTGGCTTACTTTCTGTATCAGATAAATTTCCCTTTACTAATACGGTTCAATATTCACGTTTTTCTCAGGTGGCTAAGTTGCCGTCAACTAATCGTAGCGATTTGAATTGAGATTTTATCCTAGGGGAGATAGCAATCAAATTATCTAGTTTGAGCGTAATCCACAACTGCCGATCGCTACACTAGATGATTTTGGGTAAGTACGATCGACTACACTGCTCAAGGATTGGCTGGGAATAGTTACATTGCCTAAGGGAGAATTATTAGGATTGGGATTGGGATTAGAACTAGGAGTGGGTACTAAACATACAGTTAGTTCTACCAGCTTTTCTTGATTAGGGGCAGCAGTTTGTTTAACCACTTGCAGGACAGTACTTATGGGCAGTTCTACTCTTTGGTTCGGATTTTTAGTTAAGGGCAGGAGAATTGGACTAGTCAATTTTAGGCGATCGCCGGGTTGTAGAATTAGCTGAGTGGGTACAGTAGTGAGGGCATTGGGACTTTTAGGCATTGTTACCGATGGCGTAGTCGTTGTTGCTGGCTTTGGAGATAATTTTGGGTCGGGCATTCCTGTAGAAGAAATTGTGGGGGAATTAGTTAAGGAATTAGTTGAGGTGAAAAGTGGACTAATCAAACCTAATTGGATCGCCGCCCATACTCCTAATCCTCCAGCCAAAATAATAGTTACTAAACCTAACACGTAGGGAGTTTTCTGAGGTTGGGGTAATTCTACTGTTGTTTGTAATTTCAGGGGCGGGAGGGCTATGGGAGATGTCACAGAATTAGTTACAGAATTAGTTACAGGAACTAATATTTTATGAAATACCAAGGGAACTGGGAGAGTAGTTAAAGTAACTTGGCAATGAATTAAAGCGATCGTCACATTATCATGACCATTTTGGGTATTGGCAAGGTTAAGTAAATTAGCCATAGCATTAGGCAGACTACTCTCCCCCCGAAGGATAGGTAAAATCAAATTTTCCCAATTCTGCTCTACTCGATCGTAGTCACTCAAACCATCAGAACATAACAAAAATATGCCCGATTCATCAGGAATAAAGCGCTGTACCGTGGGGTACAAATTTGTCGAAGAGGTCATACCCAAAGCCTGCACCAAAGAACCAGAGGAAGGATATTTCAAGGCTTCCCGGTACAGAGCATAGCCTAAAGATACCTCCCTAGAAGCAATATCATCATCTAAAGTAATCTGATAGCAACCCGTGGCGGTAATCCAGTAAGCTCGGCTATCTCCCACATGACTAAGATAAAGTTCGTAGGCCCGGCTCCAAGCCATGACTATAGTTGTCCCCATGCGCTGGCGACTCTGGCGTTGCTCTCGGTCATTGCGATCGCTAATTACATCGTTTGCTCTCCGTACTGCTGCCTCTAATTTATGCTCTATTTCTTGGGCTGTGTAACTAGTTTTCGGCTGGATCTGCTCTACTTGGGTCTGGACTGTAGTGATCGCTAACCCAGAAGCAACCTCACCCCCTTCATGCCCCCCAATTCCATCACAGACGATCGCCAGTAGACCTTCTTGTAGGGACGTAACTACCCCTGGTGCCGGATAACAAGCATCCTCATTTCCCTCACGGGTTGGTCCTTGATCAGTAACGGTTAAGATTTGATATTGATGACCTACAAAATCACGGCACTGTTGAATGCCCTCATCGAGAGTAGTCAATAAACTAGGAGCATCAGCGATCGCTCCTGTAATTAGCTGAGTTCCCAGTTCTTCCAGAAACCCAGCTATTAAGCTCTGGGGCTGGACTAGGGTTAGCCATTGTTGTCCTAGATCAGGTAAGCCTACATCATTACCATCATTAGAGCGTAGTTCCAATAGTTTTACCAAAGAGCCATTTACCCGGACTAACTCTGGATTAAGCAGACTAGCAGTAACCCCTTCATTGTGTAAAGGATCCCAGAGGGCCGCAATTTGCTTGAGCCAAGATAATTGGCGTAGGGGAGGAGCTTCTGACCACACTGTAGTTAGCTCTGGGGCAAGGCGATCGACTTTGCCATCTTGCCGAGAATCACCAATCATGGGTATTCCCTCTAGCAACCATAGGGGTGTGGCATCTACCACCCTGCCATAGACTTGGGGAAGGTGTAGGCGTTGATTAAATAGTCGCAAATAGTGGACAATTTCTGGGGGGAAGTCTTCTGGAGTTTCTGGAGGTGTGGCAGGTTGGGTATCTAACAACAATCGGGGTTGAACTACTAGGTAGCGATCGGCGATCGTCTCCCCAATCCGCTGCGCCGTCATTGTTACTCCCAATATCCAAAGATAACGCCTCCCTAAGGGCGTACCACAGACTTGGCAAAATTTATCATCCAAAGGATTAACCGCCTGACAACGAACATTAGGGCAATTCAGCATTACTACCGACAATAGTGTTAATTTCTAGTAAGTGGTCTTCTTCTAGTGTACTAATCTATAAACCATAGCAGTCTTCAGATATTTATAAATTATTCGGAAATCAATAGACCTCGTGCGTAAATCATAAGAAGCTTTCACCCCTAGATTCTCTCCTAGAGCGGGAGGAGGGAAAAAGTCTCAGCCCTCCGCTTCTTGTGGGAGAAACGATGCCCTGAGCAGTTCGACCCTTTGGCAAGCTCAAGGCAGGCAAAAGCTCAGTGTAAAACTTGTCAAAGTGGGGTTGGGATGTAGTTTGCTTCCCGTAGGAGGGATTCAAGTAATTTCGCTAGAAGTTAATCTTAATCCTCAGAATATTACGCATGAAATGAGATTGCTATAAAGTAGTGTAAACATAATTGCTGTTACTAACTCTCCTATGGCTGAGAAAGATGCCCCTTCCCAAAATCATAACTTTGATGAATTCAACGCTCCTGTGAGTGATGAAGCGAGGGAGCTGTTGGAGAAAATTGAACAGTCCCATGAAATGCGTTACAAAATGATGAACCTAGAAACTTGGTCTTTAGCCAAGACTATGGATGCTTTCTTGCCGGGATTTTGGAATCGGTTTCTAGAAAATCGCCGTACCGCCATGCAAAATTTCATTAAACAGCGGCGGAAAATGCGGACTAGCGAAGACGGGCAGACTAATGAAAATGAATTGATAGATAATATAGCTCCTGATTCTGATATTTCTCCTGAAGAACTAATGCAGGATTATCCTCCAGAAGAGTAAGGCGGTTTTAGTCTTCCATTTCCCAAGAGTCCACTTCAGCGGCTCTTTCAAGCATATACTTGGGACGTAACATGAGAATCAACCTTCCTAAAATAAGCTGGGTCGGGGGTTCCCTAAACCAGCCCAAGAGAATTTCCTCACCTTCGAGAAATAGAAAATGGCTGTACTGATCCCATTCGCAGGCAGATCGATCGATCACCAGCAATACGGTTTCTTGTTTTCCCGTGACTAAATCACTCTGGGTCATAATTGCGATCGGGTCTCCAGCCTTCCTAAGAGCAGACCAGCCGGGCAGAGTAACCACCTCTTGATCTGCCGGTAGCTGACTCACCCCAAAAATTCCTTGAGTAGCTATAGATGGGGTTTGTTGCCAAGTTTCCAAATTCAGGGGAGTGGCACCAGTCAAAGAGCCAGCTAGGGGAACTAGGCGGGGGAGTTCTTCCTCAGCTTCGAGACGGTGGATCGGCAGGATTGGGGCTTTTGTTTGGGAACTAGCATCTACCCCAGTGAGAATTTGTTCTACTTTTTCTCTAGCACTCTGGGTTTCGGCAAACATCAAGCCCCGGACAATTAGGCGCGATCGCTCTGGGAGATTAGTTTGTTGTTTAGCTAATTTCCAATATTGATAGGCCACCATATCTCCCGCAGTTCGACTAAAACCTTCGGGTAATTTGCCTAGACGAGAAAAATCCTTCATAGCTTTGGCAACTTCGTTGGCAGCGGTGGAATCTAGGCTTCTAGCGACAATAAACTCGGCAGCAAGTAATCTTTCTGGTTGGGTTAAAATTCGTAACTCGTAAAGAATATCACTCCCCGTGCGTTGGAATCGATCGAGTACTGTTCCTGCGGCCCCAGCACTGACTATGCTGCTATAAACCTGAGTTGCCACAATAATCTGATTTTGTTGAATTGGTTCAAATCCTGTTGCCTCAAAAATTGCCTGAGGAGTATAACCAATTTTTTGGAGTTGCTGACAAGCACCACCCCAACTAATCCAATTTTCTTGCTTTTGACGTAGTAGAAGCAGGAGACGCTCCGCATCTGTGTTGATTTCACCGGAGGACGGGTTAAAATCAGAGTTATTTGATATAGGTTCTGTCATAATGGCAGGATAAATTTAGCTGAAGTATGGGGCTTGACTTAGTTTTATGAATAATATTCCTGATCTTGATACTATCACTCGTCAACTCATGAGCCTAGAAAAACCGAAAAAACCTAAAATGTTGGTAGTAGATGATGAGCCAGATAATCTTGATCTGCTCTATCGGACTTTCCGCCGTGATTTTAACGTGCTCAAAGCTGACAGTGGCATTAATGCTTTGGAGGTATTACAAGCCGAGGGTGAGGTGGCAGTGATTATTTCTGATCAAAGAATGCCAGAAATGAAGGGGACGGAATTTTTGAGTAAAACTGTTCCTGAATTTCCCGATACAGTCCGAATTATCCTGACTGGATTTACAGATGTAGAAGACCTAGTAGATGCTATTAATTCTGGACAGGTTTATAAATATATAACTAAGCCTTGGGATCCGAATGAGTTAAAAAATGTAGTTCAGAGAGCCGCCGATAGTTATGAACTAATCAAAAACAAAACTGGGGAATTAAGTCGCGCTCAAGCTCAAACAGAACTACTAACGACGATCGTCCAATCAGTCCAAGAGTCTCAAGAAATCCAAGGGATTTTGACCCCTATTGCTACAGCGTTCGCCCATAGTTTTACTTGTGATTGTTGTATTTTACAGGTGGTAGAAGGGGAGAAAATAGGTACAGTCTTTGGGAAACATGCTAGTCAAGAAATGGTTAGCCTAGGAGATGATAGTCTGGTGGCGGGGGCGATCGCTACTCATAAATTACAGGTATGGGTAGATAGTGCCAATGCTGAAGTTATTGCTGATGCTGATCGCTACCGAGCCGCAGGGCTTAAGGCTCATCTAGTTGTGCCAGTCCTCTACCGTGGTCAAGTCTTAGCTATTCTCTCACTTCAGTGGCTCCAACCCTGCAAACTTTCGGAAGATGAAGTTAAATTAATCCATCTTTCTGCTCAACAAGTAGGTTTAGCCCTCACTAGTGTCAAGTTAGCTTAGTTTCATGTCACCCAATCAAACATCCAAGCAACAAAAATCAGTAGAAATTCAAGAGCTCTTCGATCGGATTGCTCCAGTTTATGACCAGTTAAATGACTGGCTAAGTTTTGGGCAGCATCGAGTCTGGAAGTTAATGACAGTGAAGTGGAGCGGGGTCGATCCGGGGGATACATGCCTTGATGTGTGCTGTGGCAGTGGTGATATTGCTCGACTGTTAGCAAAGCAGGTAGGCAGTAAGGGAAAAGTCTATGGCTTAGATTTTTCAGCGAAACAATTACAAGTAGCCAAGGAATCTACTCCGCCCCATCTCACAATTAATTGGTTAGAAGGAGATGCTCTAGTCCTGCCCTTTGCCGATAATTATTTTGATGCGGCTACTATGGGCTACGGTTTACGCAATGTGGTGGATATTCCCCAAGCTTTGAGGGAGCTTTACCGAGTGATCAAACCCCAAGCAAAGGTGGCAATTCTAGATTTTCATAAGCCTAGTAGTGAATTGATAAATTCTTTTCAACAATGGTACTTGGGCAATATTGTGGTGCCGATCGCCGATCGCTTTAATTTCACGGCAGATTATGCCTATCTGATGCCTAGTTTAGAGAGGTTTCCTGATCGCCTAGAACAAATTAGGTTAGCTAAAGCCGCAGGATTTACAGAAGTAGCCCATTACCCGATCGCCTTTGGTTTGATGGGAGTTTTGGTCGCCACAAAATAGCTTTGCTCTCTAGACTCATCCGCACGTTGACATCCTCACCGACCTTATCTCCCTGTACCTTCCCTTAACTCCCTGTAACTCCTTTACCTCCTTCCCCCATGCCTTCCCTTGCTCCCACTATTGAAGCTATTTTGTATCTCAAAGGTAAGCCCCTCTCTTTAGAAGAATTGGCTGAGTATGCGGGATGCGATCGAGAAGCGGCCATTAGTGCGGTGATGGAGCTTATGGATGATTATGCTTATCGAAATAGTGCCTTAGAGGTGGTAGAAACGGGAGTGGGTTATAGTTTACAGTTGCGTTCTGCCTTTGGAAGTTTACTTGCCACTTTAGTTCCCGGCTCCCTAGGGTTAGGAGCTTTACGGACTTTAGCTGCGATCGCTCTCCAGCAAAAAATTAAACAATCAGATCTAATCCAACTCCGGGGCAGTGGAGCGTATCAACACATCCCGGAATTAGTAGAATTAGGCTTTGTCAGAAAATCTAAAGAAAGTGACGGGCGATCGTATTGGCTGCACATTACCGAGAAGTTTTATCAATACTTTGAGATCGATGAAACAGCCGAATTTCTAGCACCCCATCCTCAGGTTACTTCTGAAGTTTGATAACTTATCATCTATATTGATTAAGGGCGCAAGGCCTTATATTCACTGACTAATTTGCCTGATTTAGAATTTATGACTCAACCTTCTACCCCAGATCAGAAAACCCCACCAGCCCCTTTAGAAGGAACTACTAAGATTTGGCAACAAGTGCGGGAGAATTTACAGATTGTAATAATTGCCTTGATTTTGGCATTTTTGCTGAGAACTTTTGTTGCTGAACCCCGCTATATTCCTTCAGATTCTATGATCCCAACTTTGCAGGTGGGCGATCGCTTAGTGGTAGATAAATTATCTTATTTATTTCATGCCCCGAATCGGGGAGATGTGGTAGTTTTCAATCCTCCTGATGTGCCAGAGTTAAGCGATATTAGCAAAGATAATGCTTTTATTAAGCGAGTTATTGGTTTACCAGGGCAGCAAGTGCGGGTACAACAGGGACAAGTATATATCAATAATCAACCCCTGAAGGAAAACTACCTAGCGGAACCAATTCGCTATGAATTACCTAGTTTTGTGGTTCCCGAAGGACAAGTTTTTGTCTTAGGAGATAATCGTAACTACAGTAATGATTCTCATGTGTGGGGATTTTTGCCCAAGGTAAATATAATTGGTCGGGCTTTTTGGCGGTTTTTCCCCTTCGATCGCTTAGGAACAATTCCTTAAGAATGATCACCTAGGTTCGATCGCCTAGAATTATTTAGAATGTTAAGCTAGATGAAGAAAATCAAAAACTTAACAAAAAGAAATACTCAATCTCATGGCAGACCAGTTAATTCGGGCAACGGCAGTAGGCGGCGGCATCCGGGCAGTAGGAGTTATCACGACCCGCTTAACAGAAGAAGCACGACAAAAACATCAACTTTCCTACGTTGCCACCGCAGCCCTAGGCAGAAGTATGGCTTCAGGCTTGCTTCTTGCCTCCAGTATGAAAACCCCCGAATCAAGAGTAAATATTCGGATCAAAGGTAATGGCCCTCTAGGAGGCCTACTAGTGGATGCCGGAGTAGATGGAAATGTGCGGGGTTATGTAGAATACCCTGATGTGGAATTGCCCCCCAATGCCAAAGGTAAGCTAGATGTAGGGGGGGCTGTAGGTAAGGAAGGCTATCTTTATGTAGTCAGAGATGTGGGCTATGGCTATCCCTACTCTAGTACGGTGGAATTGGTCAGTGGAGAAATCGGCGATGATGTGGCGCACTACTTAGCTAGTTCTGAGCAGACACCTTCAGCTTTGGTAGTCGGGGTATTTGTTGGTAGTAGCGGTGTAACTGCTGCGGGGGGATTATTGATCCAAGTTTTACCTAAGGCAGCACAGGATGAAACCTTGGTAGAAAAATTAGCTTCTAGGGTAGAAGCTCTTTCTGGTTTTACGCCCTTGCTACAGGCAGGAAAATCTTTGGGAGAAATTTTTGCTGAGTTGTTAGGAGACATGGATTTGGTGATTTTCCCGGAAACCCAAATGCTGAGGTTTCATTGTGGTTGTTCCTTCGATCGAGTCTTGGGAGCATTGCAAATCCTAGGGGTTGAAGAACTTCAAGACATGATCGAAAAGGATGGAGGAGCGGAGGCAACTTGTCATTTTTGTAACAACATCTATCAAGCAGATACTAATCATCTAGAAAAGATAATTGCTGACCTTCAAGTTAGTTCTTAATTTTAATAGAGCTTACACAAGCCTGCCGTTAAAATTATAGGTAGGGGCGCAAGACCTTGCGCCCCTATTATCTATGTGTTTTTACATGATTCCTATAGGGTACATCTCTCATGTCAGGAGAGATGTAGGGTAAGGTCAACATTGTTGCATGATTAAGAAACCGCCGTTTATATATTAATTCTAGAGTTCTATTCTTTAATCTATCCTCAGCCTATTTTATTTAGGAAAAGAATAATTTACAAATAATATAATAGTCCGTAATAATACGTAAATCTTGGAGTATCAAGAGTCCTTCCTCTATGTATAGCAAGGCTTTCAAGTTTTTTAAGAAAGTATGCTAAAAACAAAAATCATCTTGAGATAAATCTCACATGAATCAAGTCACTAACTAATCAATTAGCAATAAAAGTAGATCATTAATTAATTACCAACTTGATGATTACTTTACAGATATTTGACTAGGTATTTACAAGAAGCAAGATAATAAATTCACTTAGTTAGATACCATATAGATATTAGTAATTGGTGAAGCTAAGTAAAAGCCCTGAATCATAGCGAAGTTGAGATATTAATAATATTCATCCTAGAGCTTCTGTTGAATCAGCTTGAAATTATTTCTCCGTAATAGTATTGACTATTTGCAATAACTAAATTTTTTACTAATCCAAATGATTTAATTTAGGAGTGAATTTCTCATGGTTAATTCTAATTTGACTAACTCCCAGACCAACTTGTCTGGCGGTATTGCCACCAACCTAGTCTTCATTGATACTGCGGTAGCCAACTTTTCTAATCTTTTAGCAGGATTGAAGCCTAATACAGAAGCGATCGTCCTTGACCCAACTCAGGATGGGATTAGTCAAATTACGAATTTCCTTTCTCAACACTCAGGAATTGTAGATAGTATCCAAATCCTTGGTCACGGGGCAGCAGGAATGTTGCAACTAGGCTCCACTAGTCTTAGTAGTGAGAATTTACAACAATACCAATCTGCATTGAGTACATGGTTTTCGCCACAAACTGGTAAAACTCCTGATCTACTAATCTATGGTTGCGATGTGGCATCAGGAGAGATTGGAGAAAACTTTATCCAAAAACTTAGTCAAATTACTGGGGCGGATGTGGCAGCTTCCGTAGATTTAACCGGGAGTGCAGCTAAAGGCGGTAATTGGATTTTGGAAAAGGCAACGGGAGCGATCGAAGCCGGACAAGCCTTTACAAAAAAAGTCCGGGATGCTTACCAAGATGTGTTAGCCACTTTTACGGTGAAGAACAATAATGACTCTGGAGTAGATTCTCTACGTCAGGCAATTCTTGATGCCAACGCTACTCCTCTTGTGGCTGATGACATTGTTTTTAATATCGGCTCTGGGGGAGTCCAAACTATTAAGCTTTTAACTCCTCTGCCAGCGATCGTCAGCCAAATTAATATTGATGCGACAACTCAACCCGGTTCTGGGGGCAAACCAGCGATCGAACTCCGAGGCGATGCCATCCCTGTAGCTGGTAATGCCAACTCTTTTCCTGCCGATGTCAACTATAGCCCCACCTTCACCAACGGTTTAACTTTCTGGAATGGTAGTAGCAACAGTATAGCCAAGGGATTTATTATTAATCGTTTCGAGAGTAATGGCATCAAAATCGGGCAAGGTAATAACAATGCTCCCCAGCGTGGGATTGTAGGGCCAACTGGGATAACTATTGAAAATAATTATATTGGGACTGATGTTACAGGTACTGTCGGGTTAGGCAATGGCTGGTATGGAGTTCCCGATTTTTCTAATGGTGTATATGTTCATAGAAGTGCCAATACTACGATTAGAAACAACCTAATTTCTGGTAATACTACCACAGCTCTAATTATCAGAGAAGGCTCTACTTTTGCTTTGGTGGAAGATAACAAAATTGGTACTGATGTAACCGGAACTCTTCCTCTTGGAAACCAGCGTTGGAGTCTATATATTAACAATACATCTAACAATTCTACTATTAGAAGAAACTTATTCGCCGCCGGGGGCTACGACTATGAAACTAATGGTATGGAGTTATTACTTTACTATAATGTTACTAATCTAACACTCCAAGATAACAAGTTTGGCATGGATATTACTGGAACTAAATCTTTTCGTAACCGGGGACAATATCTATCTGGAACAACAAATCCAGTGGCTGTTAACAGATTTGGCACAACTACCGGATTAGTGGCAACAGGAAATACTTATAATAGGGGATGGAGTGGCGGAGCACCAGCAGGAAATACCCAAGTACTTATTCCAGCCCCACCTCAACCAGTTCTGACTAGTATTGCTCCAAAGTTAACTACAATTCCTAATGACATTACATCTGCTACAAATCAAGGACAACTAATTACTAGTTTAATTGGTAGTTCTGTAGTTACGGCAGAGCCGGATCAAGGAATTTCTATTACTCAAGTTAATAATACTAATGGTAAATGGGAATATTCTACAGATAACGGGACTAATTGGTTAGATTTGGCTCAGGCACTAGTAGTTAAATATTCATTCTCACTTTCTGTAATTCAAGCCAACTTCAAGCCAGCTTTTCTATTAGCGGCAGATAGCAAAAATCGTATTCGCTTTGTTCCTAATACTGGGTTTACCGGAACAGTAAATAATGGGGTAGTGTATAACGGTTGGAATCAGAGGACTGCTGGTAATGGTCTTCTAATCAATATTGATGATAATTCCGCCCATCCAACAACAAACGCACGAGCTAGCTTGGCTCCTTTATTTAATAGCCTTAGTGTTAATGCTGACAGCTTAAATATCAAAGTTAACAAAGCACCGATTATAGACCCCAACCTTGTGGCAATTGTGGGCAATATTCCGGTTAATCCTACAACTAATCCGGGGACTCTAGTTAGTGCTATCCTCGGTACTGGATTTAGTGATGACCAAACAGCTCTGAAAGGCATAGCTGTAACAGCAGTAGATAATAGTAATGGAACTTGGGAATACGCTCTTGATGGGACAACATGGCAAGCCTTTGGTAGC
>JANMHD010000068.1:0-2449 GCA_031374985.1 Coleofasciculaceae cyanobacterium OTE_70_metabat_329
AAAAATGCCTAAATGTTTAGGCTCTGTAGTTAATAAAGAGAGGAAAAGGGTTAGAAATTGATAATTTAACCCCAAGAGAATAAATTGCAGTTATTGTAGCCTGCTTACACACTATTGTCAGACTCATCAGTCATCTTTTACTAGAAAAATGTTACAAAATATTAAACTTAGAAGTACAAAACCCAACCCATCTTGGGCAGAAAATACTACTTTGTACCATGGGAACCTGTAAGTTAAAAAGAGCTTAGCGAACCAGTTTTACCCATGTGCGTAACACGGCAGGGTAGCCCTCGGAGCCACGCTTTCATCCCCATGATCCAATCTAGAACAAAAGATACCAGCCAAAGTCTTGGTACAGCAAATATTTTACCTACCTTGCACCCCTTCAGTTCAACAATTATCTTGGATCACGGCTCCTTGGTGATCGATTTTTAGGGTATGGATTTCGGATTGAATCTTGAGGTTTTGCCAAGTAGAAGCGATCGCTTCCCCCACCGCCCCGGCTTGTTCCAAATCTGTTAGGGCTAATAATGCGGGACCTGCCCCACTAATGACTAAACCATAAGCACCTTGAGCGATCGCAGCCTGCCGTACTGCCTCATAACCGGGAATTAGGCTCTGGCGATAGGGTTGATGGATACGGTCTTGCAGTGCTGCTTCTAGCCATGCAGTCTTACCTGTAGCTAAACCCCGGAGGAGCAATCCCAGATGGGCAACATTAAATATTGCATCCCCACGACTATAGGTACTAGGCAAAACTGCCCGTGCTGCTGCCGTAGACAATTCAAAATTAGGCACAGCGACTACAGGTACAATTTCCGGTAGCCAAGGCACATCACAAATTTCCCAAGTGCCATCTTCCTTAGTTGCCGAAAGCCGACAGCCCCCCACCAAAGCTGGAACCACATTATCAGGATGCCCCTCTAATTGAATTGCTAAATCTTGAATTTCCCTCACGGATAGAGGATTTCCGGCAAGGTAATTTGCCCCCAGTAGTCCCCCTACCAAAGCTGTTGCCGAGCTACCCAGACCACGGGCTAGGGGAATCCCTAATTCTAGGTCGATCGTAACTCCCGGTACAGGTTTACCCAGAGCTTGATACACAGCACAGAAAGCCTGATAGGCAAGATTACTAGCATCGGTAGTCACCCGTGCCGCCTCAGTTCCTGTAACTGTAATTTTCAGAAATTCGAGAGAATCTAAGGACTCCGTAAGAGTAAAAGTAAATTTATTGTAGAGACTTAAGGCAGCTCCTAGGCAATCAAACCCAGCTCCTAGGTTAGCAGTAGTTGCTGGAACTGTAATCGTAGTTTTCTTCATTTTTTCTTTAACTTAAATCACTGGATGAAAGTAGAAAGCAAAGCCCAGCACTAAATAAGCAGCGAGAAGTAAAGCTCCCTCTAACCAATTAGATTTACCATCAGAGCTAATGGAATTGGCAATTAAGACTGCTACTGCCACTGCTACTAGTTCAAAGGGATTGAAGTTTAAATCCATTGGTTGTCCCATTATGTAGCCAGCAATCACCAGCACTGGAGCGACAAACAGGGCAATCTGGAGGCTAGAACCCAAGGCCACAGACACTGATAGATCCATTTTATTTTTGATAGCAACAGTAACGGCGGTGGTATGTTCTGCTGCATTACCAATAATTGGCAGCAGGATTACCCCAGTGAATAGGGTAGTTAGACCCAAGGCTGAGGTGGCTTTCTCTAAGCTATCTACCAAAAATTCTGATTCTACAGCTACAAAAAGAGTAATTATCAGCAATATCCCAATCCAGAAAGGAAGATTTACTTTATGTCCGGCTTCATCTTCGGCCAGATTAGCCTCTGCTAATTCAGTTTCCGCTAATCCCACATCAAATAAATAGCTATGAGTTTTCATGGAAAAAATCAAGGACATGACATACACAGTGATTAATACCACAGCTACAGCTACGGATAATTTTTGGATCGTAGCTTCATCAATTCCTGTAGAAGTGGCATCTACCGCCGTCGGTAGGAGGATGGCAATTACAGCTAGGTTCATAGCTGAGGCATTAACCCGTGCTACTACTGGCTGAAATTCTTGTTCTTTATAGCGTAGCCCCCCCAGAAACATCGACAAGCCCATGACTAGTAGCAGGTTGCCAATGATAGACCCAGTAATAGTAGCCTTAACGACCCCCACTAGACCAGCATTGAGAGCAACTAGGGCAATAATTAATTCTGTAGCATTACCAAAGGTAGCGTTGAGTAATCCGCCTAGGGAAGGGCCAGCGACTACAGCGATTTCTTCAGTGGCGGTTCCCATCCAAGCGGCCAGAGGGACGATCGCTAAACCAGAGGTAATGAATACGATCGCATCAGACCAATGCAGAAAATGTCCAGCAATGGAAATGGGGATAAAAATCAACAAAGTCGACAAAATATTTCTTGTACTAAACATAATGACTTGTCAAATCTCT
>JANMHD010000107.1:0-3348 GCA_031374985.1 Coleofasciculaceae cyanobacterium OTE_70_metabat_329
ACTGCCCATTTTTCAAATTCTTTCCGAGTGCGATCGTCCTTTTTATGGGCTAAGGCTTCCGCAGATTTCATGTCCTTAGGAATACCATTCAGCACCACATTTTCTAACACGCCTTGACCAAAAGTATCTTCTAATCTCTTCAAAATTAAACTAATACTTTGATAGGTAATATCAATCCCAATCCATTGTCTATTTAACTCTTGAGAAACCGCTACTGTTGTTCCACAGCCACTATAAGCCTCTAATACTAGATCTCCTTCATCTGTAGAAGCTCTGATAATACGCTCTAAAAGCAATTTGGGCTTTTGTGTAGGATAACCAAGTCTTTCAGAACTATCAGA
The DNA here is from genome assembly GCA_031374985.1 of Coleofasciculaceae cyanobacterium OTE_70_metabat_329. Lineage (GTDB taxonomy): Bacteria > Cyanobacteriota > Cyanobacteriia > Cyanobacteriales > JAAUUE01 > JAAUUE01. The sequence continues at coordinate 342 of JANMHD010000107.1, forward strand.
GCCAACGGAAGGAATTTCTAATACATCTCTAGAATATACCATTGAATATTGTAAACCTGATTCTACATCAATCTGGAAATCACTCTTTTTAAAGCCATATTTATGCATCATATAGGATCTTTCTTTTTGTGGGTTAAATTTCCAGTTTCCACTCTTGGTATAAAACAATATAACATCATGTTTTCTTGCAAATCTTTTTTTTGAAGCTCCTCCAGTTTTATAACTCCATATAATCTCGTTTTGAAAATCCCCCCCTTGAGCACAAAAGATTGCATCTAAAACAAGCTTTAGATAATGAGAAGATGTTGGATCGCAATGCAAATAAAAACTTCCCGTAGGTTTTAAGACTCGATAAATTTCGGCAATTCTTAAAGTCATACTAACTAGATAAGCCAATAAACTGCCTTTACCTAAAACTTTAACTAGACCAGAAATTAGATCAATACTTTGGGCTGTGAAATGACCTTGATAATTTGTTTGAATTTCCTCTAATCCCTTATGGGCGTGATCATCCCATATCCATGTATCAATAAATGCTTGAGCTTGCCCCTGATCTTCCTTACCTATATTGTTATAAATTTGATTGTAGTTGCGCTTAGAATTAAAAGGCGGGTCAATGTAGCACAAATCCACCGATTCATCCTTGATGTGTTGCCGCAAAACTTCAAGATTGTCACCATAGAAAAGTTGATTGAGCATAGACTTATAACTAGTGGAGATATTTTGATTTAGAAATTTATAGCTAGGATTAACTATTTTTTGAGATCAAAGCAATTAACTCTGCCTCTGATAGACAAGGAATGCCTAAATTCTCGGCTTTGGTAAGTTTGGAGCCAGCCTCCGCCCCAACTACTAGATAATTAGTTTTTTTGCTCACACTATCGGTAACTTTGCCTCCCTGAGCCTCAATCATGGCTTTTACCTCCGGGCGCGATCGGTTGGGCAGAGTTCCCGTGATGACAAAAACTTTCCCGGTAATGTTGGTGTTACTAATAGATGGCGTAGCTACGGGTTCGGTGCTGCCTAGATTTAAGCCCAATTGGGCTAGACGGCTGATTAGGGATTGGTTTGTAGGTAAGCTAAACCACGTATGGGTTGATTGGGCAATTTCTTCTCCAATGCCGTAGATCCCTGCAATATCACTAATCCGGGCGGCCGCCAACTGGTCTAGATGAGGAAATTTCTGGACGATCGCCTTAGCATTAACACTGCCCACATGACGGATCCCCAAGCCGTAGAGGACTCTTGCCCAAGGTTGAGATTTGGAGGTAATGATAGCAGCGATTAATTTCTGGGCAGATTTTTGCCCGAAGCGATCGAGACTAGCTAGTTGAGTTTCCGTAAGCTCATAGAGATCAGCGATCGATTCTACTAATTTTTGACTGACTAGCTGCTGGACTAACTTCTCTCCCAAACCATTAATATCCATAGCATCCCGGCTGGCCCAGTGGAGAATACTGCCTTGAAGGATCGCTGGGCAACTGGAATTAACACAACGAGTCACCACTTCTGTTAAGGGTTTTACAACTATAGATCCACAGGCGGGACAATGGTTTGGCATCGCAAAGGGTTGGGTATCAGCAGGACGTAATTCTGGTAACACCTGCACCACTTCGGGAATAATTTCCCCCGCCTTACGGACAATCACTGTATCCCCCACCCGCAGGTCTAGCTCGGCAATGCGATCGCCATTATGCAGAGTTGCCCGACTGACAGTAGTTCCGGCCAAAGCTACGGGAGTAAGTTCTGCCACGGGAGTTAAGGCTCCAGTTCTGCCTACTTGGATCGTAATACCCAGACAAATACTAGGAGCTTCTTCGGCAGGATATTTCAGAGCAATCGCCCAGCGCGGAAACTTCTGGGTAAAGCCCAACTGGGTTTGCAAAGTAAAACTATCTAACTTCACCACCACCCCATCAGTCATATAAGCCAAATCTCGCCGCTTGCTATCCCACTGTTGGTAATACTCGGCCACAGCGGTTAAATCTGCACACAATTGGGCATGGGGATTAACCCGAAATCCTAGCTTTTTCAAAAATTCTAGAGATTCCCACTGGCTGACTGGTTGGGAATCTACTAATGGATTGTTTGTGAGATTAATAGAGAGATTGCCTGATAAATCTTCCGGTAAATGTAGCGTATAGGCAAAGAAATCTAATCTGCGTTCTGCCACTGCCTGAGCATCTAGTTGCCGGAGGGTTCCTGCCGCCGCATTGCGAGGATTGGCAAATTGATATTCTCCCGTCTCTTGGCGTTGTTGATTCAATTCTGCAAATACCTGCAACCCTAAAAATGCTTCTCCCCGGACTTCTACCACGGGCGGGAAATTGCCTTGTAACTTCAGGGGGATCGATCGAATCGTCCGCACATTCTGGGTAATATCTTCTCCCCTTGTCCCATCTCCCCTAGTCACTCCCCGGACTAATATCCCATCTTCGTAGGTCAAAGCAAGGGCAGAACCATCAATTTTTAGTTCACAGACGTATTCTGGGGCATCAGGAGGCTTAATACCTAGGGTTTTTGCTTGTCGTAACCACCGCTCCTGCCATTGCTGCAATTCTGGTATATCAAAGGCATTTTCCAAACTATAGAGGGGAATCCGATGTTCTACAGCATAAAACTGAGTAGCTGGACGTTCCCCAACTCTTTGGGTGGGGCTGTCGGGGGTAATTAGTTCTGGATCTTGTGCCTCTAAATCTTGGAGTTCCCGGTAAAAGCGATCGTACACCGAATCTTCTAAAGTAGGGCTATCTAGAACATAATACTCATAACTAGCTTTCTGAAGTAACTGCCGAAGCTCTTTAGCTCGTTGGGTTTGGGTGGGTGACATAGTAGGATAGGTTTGCATACAATCAGTTTTGCTTGGAGTAGCTGATTTCATCTGTCTTCGGCGGGTGAAACCATTGAGGATTGTTAGAGGATTGTTATATTAATATTACCAAGGGATGAGGATATGCAGGTTTTAAAGGGGTTTACCCGTCAGCAAATTACAAAAACTATTATTTTT
>JANMHD010000118.1:0-3321 GCA_031374985.1 Coleofasciculaceae cyanobacterium OTE_70_metabat_329
CAAGGGGAGAATTTTACTCGCACTGACGATCGCTCCATCCAGTCCTACCTGCATAGCCTCGTGGAGAAACATGGAATTCAACACCACCCTCGCCGCCGGATTCAAACCAAAGGAAATATTAGAAACCCCTAGCATGATATGGCAACCCGGTAAATTTTCCCGGATCATCTGAATTGCTTCGATTGTAGCCTTGCCATTTTCCCGATCCTCTTCAATCCCCGTAGACACAGGCAGAGCTAGGGTATCAAAGAAAATTTCCGTTGGGGGAATCCCAAACTCCACCGCCTGACGGTAGGCTCGTTGAGCGATCGCAAACTTCCGGGCTGCTGTCCTTGCCATGCCCTCTTCGTCGATCGTACCAATCACAACCCCCGCCCCATACTTCTTGGCTATTTCCAACACCTTGAGAAATCTAGGCTCCCCATCTTCGTAATTGGTAGAGTTGAGGATACATTTACCCCCTGCTACCTTCAGCCCTGCTTCCATTTTTTCCCATTCGGTAGAATCCAACATCAGAGGGAGGGTAATATTTGTCACTAAGCGAGAAACCAATTCCCGCATATCTTTCTCGCCGTCCCTGCCCACATAATCCACGTTCACATCTAGAATGTGCGCCCCTTCCTTTACCTGAGCCTTGGCAAGGGCAACTAAACCATCCCAGTCTTCTGCATTGAGCAAATCCCGGCACTTTTTGGAACCACTAGCATTCAGGCGTTCCCCGACAATTAAGAAAGAATTATCTTGAGTGTAGGGCTGGGCCGAATAAATAGAGGCCGCCGAGGGTTCAAAGTAGTAATCCCGTGGTTTTGCTTTTAGGGTGGAGCCGATCGCTGCCAGTTCCTTGATATGTTCCGGGCGAGTGCCACAGCAGCCACCAATTACCTGCACACCCCAATCTTCCACAAACCGATGCAACGCCATTCGTAGCTCGATCGGTGTGAGTTTATAATGGGCATGACCACCAATATTTTCCGGCAGTCCGGCATTGGGAACACAGGAAACTACAAAGGGGGAATGCTCGCAGAGATACTTGATATGTTCTGCCATGCGATCGGGCCCTGTGGCACAGTTCAAGCCCAAAATATCAATGGGGTAGGGTTCTAAAATTGTCAAGGCAGCCCCAATCTCAGAACCAATCAGCATAGTACCTTGGGTTTCCACCGTCACCGATACCATCAAAGGCTTGCGATCGCCCTTTTCTTGAAATATCTGTTCGATGCCGTTCAGCGCTGCCTTGATTTGCAACACATCCTGACAGGTTTCCACAATAAATAAATCCACACCACCATCGTACAAACCCCGTGCTTGCTCGGCAAAACCCGCTTCCATGGTGTCGTAGTCAATGTGTCCCAAGGTCGGCAATTTCGTTCCTGGCCCGATGGATCCAGCGACAAATCTAGGCTTGGCTGGATCAGTAAATTCTGCCGTCACACTTTTTGCCAACTCTGCCGCAGCTTTATTGAGATAGTAAGCCTGATCCGCTAAACCATATTCAGCTAGCACGATCGAGGTTCCCCCAAAGGTATCCGTCTCGATCACATCCGCCCCGGCTAATAAAAAGTCCCGATGTACCTTCGCCACAGCTTCCGGCTTGGTATGTACCAAATATTCATTACACCCTTCATATTCTGCTCCCCCAAAATCCTCAGCCGTCAAATTTTGGTCTTGCAAATTGGTTCCCATGGCTCCATCAAAAACAATCACGGGGCGATCGGGACTATGGAGATGGGCAAGGAAGGGGCTTTTCATAAAGGCTAGGATTAACTTCAACGCAATAAACTGTAATACTTAGCTTATCTTAGTTTCAAATCAGTGACAATTGGTTAAAGGTTTTCCCTAGCTTTTGGTTCTACAAAAACTCTGCTATCACTGGGGTATGGTCACTGGGTTTCGCTAGTTTTCGGGGTTGACGATCGATTAGGCAACTAGTGGCGCGATCGCTGATTTTTTCTGTACCGTAGATATGGTCAATCCGCCAACCCAAATTTCGCCGAAATGCAGCTTCTCGATAATCCCACCAACTATAATTTTCCCCCGTAGCACAAAACTTTCTAAATATATCTGTAAATCCTAGATCGCAAATCTTTTTAAGTAATTCCCGCTCTAATTCCGTAGTTCCCACTACTGGGTTATTTTCACTAATAGTCAAATGAATATCCCGACTGTCAGGGGCAATATTAAAATCACCACAAATACAAATTTCTTGATTGCTTTTTAATAACTCTTCTAAATAGGAATAAAGCAACCTTAGCCAATAGATTTTATATTCATATTTCTCCACCACTCCCCCACCATTAGGAACATAAACAGAAATTACTCGCACATTATTAATTACCCCAGTAATTAATCTTTTTTGGATATCAAAGTCTCCTACAGTTTCTGCCCCTAGAATAGGCGCAAAACCCTGACTACAGGAGCTTAATTCCTGTTTACTAATCATCGCCACTCCGTTATAAGATTTCTGTCCTGCTGCATAACAATGGTAGCCAATATCTGTAAAACTAGTATAGGGAAATCCACTATCAATTACTTTAGTTTCCTGAAGACAAAGGACATCAACCTGATTAGTTTTTAGCCAGTCAATTATCTGATCAATCCGAATTCGTACGGAATTAACATTCCAAGTAGCAATTTTCATAAGTTAATTAAATTAAGCGTTCTAATTCCCTCTAGTCTCCCTTTTTAAGGAGAAAACCTTCAAAGCCCCCTTTTTAAGTGGGTTGGGGGATATCTTTTGCATAAGTTTTGAGTCCCTCTACTAATCTTTGATTCTCCATCTCAGTTCTGACTGCTACCCGAAAATAGCGATCGCCCAACTCTGGAAAACTCATACAGTCCCGGATCAAAACCCGATCATGGCAGAGTAAATGCTCCTGTAGTTGAGAAACTGGATATTGACTACTCACCAAAAGAAAGTTAGCTGCCCCTGCGTAGGGATGAAGTCCGGGAATTTTTGCTAAGTCTTGCCATAGTTTAGCTCTGGAGGGGGCTAACCAATTCCAAGTTTGCTGACGAAATTCTGTATCTTTCAAGGCTGCTAAACCTGCGGCCTCAGCCAGCACATTTACACTCCAAGGGTCTCGCCATTGTTGCCATTGTTGTAATCTTTCGGGATGGGCGATCGCATAACCTAAACGCAATCCGGGCATACTATAAAACTTAGTCAGCGATCGAATCACTACTAAATTCGGATAATCCTGTACCAAGGGGATCAAGCTCTGTTCCTCCTCTGGGGGCAAGAAATCCATAAAGGCTTCGTCTACTACGACTAGAGCAAATTTTTCTAGGCGGGGCAAAATCTCCTCTCGCTGCCATAGCTTC
>JANMHD010000139.1:0-7204 GCA_031374985.1 Coleofasciculaceae cyanobacterium OTE_70_metabat_329
CTTAAGTTGAGCTAGAATAGTATTGATCATCCTCGATGCTTATTTCATTCCCAATTGGATAAAAAAAACTGATTAAGTTTGCCCAAAGCAGTAAAATCAAGTTTATTTTGTGCATCATCCTCGGAATTTTCGCCTTCCCCTTCGCCCTAGTCGGCATCACCCTCCTCACCCTCGATCGCCTCCTGCGCTCCCGCTTCCCCCGCCCCTAACCCAGATTCACTAAATTTTCATAACAACCATAAATCCAAGTAATTTCTTCAAAAAGAGGAAAAATAATGTCACAAACTACAGTTATAGAAAATATCAATCAAATATTAGAAAAATTACCTGAGCCTATCCAAATTCAAATACTACAATATGTAGAAACTCTCGGCAGTCAATACTCTCAAGAAACCCCTAATAACAACTCAGAAACTCCTGAAGAAATACAACCAAAAAAGCGAGATGGATTCGGTATCTGGAGAGTAAAAATTTCTATGAAAGATAACTTTGATGAGCCTTTAGGAGATATGCAGGACTATATGTAATGAATGTACTTTTAGACACCCATGCTTTTATTTGGTACATAGAAGGTAGTAAAAACCTGAGTAGCAAAGCCCAAGAGATTATGGAATCATCAAATAATGATCTATATTTTAGTATTGCCAGTATTTGGGAAATTGCCATCAAAAGTGGTAAAGGTAGACTTGATTTGCAAAATCCATTTCATGAGTTGGAATATCTCCTACAACAACTAAATATCAATATTCTGCCAATCACCTTTGCCGATACAAAGATTTATGTTGATCTACCATTTCATCATAATGATCCCTTCGATCGTATTCTTGTTGCCCAATCAATAAATCATTCTCTATTATTACTGAGTTGTGACAAAATATTTGATGCTTATGCAGTCGATCGATTATGGGAGTGAATTATGATACCAAATCCGGTTATGATAGTATACTAACAGCGTAAGTTTAGTAAGGCTTATTTTTACTATAGCGATCAAAAAAATTAATAGGGAATCGACATGATAAATTCTGTCCCTTGACCTAAGGTTGAGTTTACTTCTATAGTTCCAGCGTGTTTCTCCACTACAATCTGTCGGGCGATCGCTAATCCTAACCCTGTCCCTTTGCCTACACTTTTGGTAGTAAATAAATAATTAAATATATTATTTTTAATATCTTCACCCATACCTAGCCCATCATCTTGAATACGTATTTCTAGGAAGTTTTTTACCTTAATTGTAGAAATAGTAATTTGTTGAGAATTAATTTTGATATCTTCAGAACAATTACTTTCTGCCATCTCATCAAACATATCGATCGAATTAACCATAATATTCATAAATACTTGATTTAGTTGACCGGGAAAACACTCAATTAGAGGAACTTCTCCATAATTTTTAATGATTTGAATTTCTGGTCTCATGTCATTAGCTTTGAGGCGATATTTAAGAATTAAAATTGCGCTATTGATGCCATCATGAATATTAAAAGAAACTTTGCTAATACTATCAGAACGAGAGAAAATTCTGAGACTTTTACTAATATCTTGAATGCGATCGAGACCAGATTTCATAGATTTAACTAAGCTGGGCAGATCTGTCCGTAGGTAGGCAAAGTCGATGGTCTCCAGTTCTTCTTGAACTTCTGGTACAGGCTCTGGATAATGGGTTTGGTAAAGATCAATGAGGTTAATCAAATCTTTAATAAAACCATCGGCATGGAAAAGATTACCGCCAATAAAGCCCACTGGATTATTAATTTCATGGGCTACCCCTGCCACCAGTTGTCCGAGGGCAGACATTTTTTCACTCTGGATTAATTGCATTTGGGAGGCTTGGAGTTCGGCAGTTTTTTGGGCTACCTGTTGCTCTAGGGTCTGGGTTAAGTGCCGGAGTTGGAGGTGGGTTTTCACCCGTGCTAAAACTTCCTGTTCTTGAAAGGGTTTGGTTACATAATCCACGGCTCCCAAATCGAGGGCTTGGACTTTACTGTTGAGGTCAGAGAGCGCTGTCATGAAAATCACGGGAATATCGGCAGTATGGGAGTTGGCTTTAAGGCGGCGGCAGGTTTCAAAACCATCAATCCCCGGCATCATCACATCTAGCAAAATTAAGTCTGGTGGTTTTCGTTCCACTTGTTGCAAAGCCCGCTCTCCACTAGTCGCGATCGCCACATCAAAGCCCATATCACTCAAAGCATCGGAAATCACATCTAAATTACTGGGTATATCATCCACGATTAAAATCAAACCCGTCACCACATTTTCTGCTATATCCATTATTCTCTTCTCCTAGATAGTTTTATTAACAATTTTTAGATTTTTTAGAAACTTTTGTTAAAATCCTTAAGGACTATTTTTAGTATTGAGAGATTGTTGAATTGATTGTTGAATTGATTGTTGAATAAACTCCTCAATTTTTTCGGATTGAAACTGTTTGGCTAGGTCAGTAATTTGTTCCACAAAAGGTTGATATTTTTCATCTCGTGCTGCAATCTCCTTTCCTAATTGCATTAACTTTTTTAAGCGCCCTTCTTGAACTAATTCAAGGAGTATTTGTAAATCCTCAGAGTCTGGAATAACTAAGTTATGCAGAGTGTTAGATTCTAAGGAGATAACAGAGGCTAATGGCTCCTCTTGTTGATAATCCCAAGTTAAATTTAGATGTTTAGCTAGAGTATTAAATAGTTCTTGACTATGTACAGGTTTAGCAAGGAAATCATCTCCTCCAGCATCAAGGCTCATTTGTTGATCTGCTTGCGAGACAGAAGCCGAAGAGACAATTACAATTAAATGTTTTAAATCCGGGGATTGCCGTAATTGCTTCAGCATTTCAAAGCCATCCATAATAGGCATTGCCAAATCTGTTATCACTAAATCTGGCTGCAACTCCCGCATCTTTTCTAAACCCTTCTGCCCATGCTCCGCCTCGACAATAACAAAACCCAAAGGCTCCAATAAGTTAACAATTACAGAACGATTCTCCCAGCGATCGTCCACGATTAATATTTGTTTTCTCTCTCCCCTATAACCAACAATATTCCCTGATTCACTGGTCTGCTGTTGAATCCAATCCAGGGCTAAAGGAACGTTTAAGGTGAAGAAAAATTTACTGCCGATTCCTAGTTGACTAGTAACTTCAATTCTCCCTCCCATGAGTTGCACAATCTGCTGACTAATGGCAAGTCCTAGCCCCGTCCCTTCGGCCTGCCGACTGCGATCGCCCACCTGTTCAAAGGCTCGAAATAATTTCTCTATTTCTGTTGGTGCAATGCCAATACCTGTATCAATAACAGTAAAACGTAGCCGGACAAAAGGAGTTTGATTCTCCTGAAAATTTGTTTGGGGATGATTGCTAGAGCTAACGCCTGGGTCTAATTTTTCCACCCGAAAAGTCACAGTGCCTCGATCGGTAAACTTGATGGCATTCCCCAAAAGATTAATTAATATCTGTCTCAGGCGTTTTTCATCGATCACAATTCCGCCGGGTAAATCTGGGTCTGGTTCGTAGTGAAAATCAATACTTTTTTGTCTAGCTCGAATTTGGGATATTTCCATCACTCCCTGCAAGATCGAAGGTAAGTGTACGGCACTAGGAGAGAGTTCTAGTCTCCGAGCTTCAATTTTAGAAATATCCAGAATATCGTTAATAAGAGTCAAGAGATGGGCACCGCACTGATGGATGATATTTACACCGTGGCGTTCTTTTTCGGGGATAGCTTTGGTTCTGCCGAGAATTTGGGCATAGCCAAGGATGCCATTCAGAGGTGTGCGGAGTTCGTGGCTCATATTGGCAAGAAATTCACTTTTGGCTTGGTTGGCATTATCTGCTAATTGTTTGGCTGCTTGGAGTTCGAGGGTACGCTCTACTACTCGGATTTCTAACTCTTCGTTAGATTTTTGCAGAGCATTTAAGGAGTCTTTGAGTTGTTGGGTCATTCGATCGAAGGAGATGGCAAGGATATCTAGTTCATCAGCATGGGCGGGCATTGTAGCAACGGAGTTCGTATCTGATTGAATCAACTGGTTGCATCCCTCAATCACTGGCTGGAGACGTTTATTTAAGCGACGTACAAACCAAATCACCACCAACACCAAAATGGTTCCTGCCCCCAAGGCTCCCCCCAGCGTAATCCCCCATACTGGCAACATCACAACATTTTGGGGAACTACAGCAATCATCACCCACTCAGTGCTAGCAATGCGCTCGTAGGCCCAAATATTTCCCGCCGACTCAATAATCCCCGCAGGTTCTGTCTGAATTTGCTTCCAGACATTTTGAAAATCAGGAATACTTTGATATCCGGCTCTAGCCTTAGCTTTTTCTGGATCTGGAGGATAGCCCAAGAGTTCTCCATCTTTGGCAAGAAGTGCAAAATAGCCTTGTTTTCGCAGGACTTTTTTATCAATCTGCTTACTAATCTCCGTGACATTTAACTCAGTGGTGACATAGCCCAAAATTTTGCCTTGGGCATCAGTGAAAGGATGGGAATGGCTTGCCATGGTAATGCCGTACCAGTCGTAGGGCTTTGTCCATACAGGTTTTCCGGCTTCGATCGCAAATTTGTAGTAGAAGGTCTCTGGATAAAATTCGGCATCAATTCCATTCAGATAGCGGATATGGTTGTTGGGGGCGGGGAGTCGATCGCCTACCGAATCTGGGGAACCTTGGTCTACGTAGTAGTAGGGATAAAACCATTGCCGATCCTTGAGAATACCGTACTCAGTCTGTCCAAAGCCCGAACCCATTACAAAAGGTGGGCGCTGCTGAAAAAACTCAAAAGCTAAGGATTTATATTCTGCAATGGATTCGACAGTATTAGCTATTTTTAATTGAGCTGCCACGGCTGTCTTTAGCCCTGTTGCAAAGGTTTCTACTTGGATAATTTGGTTCTCTACTCCCCGCACCTCAATCTGGAGAGTTTTCCGAATTTCGTCTCTAGCCTGATTATTGAGGACTTGATAGACCAAAAATGACATAGCACCCAGTCCCACAGAAGCCCCTGTTAAAACTGCAAGCAAGAGTCGATTGCCGATCGAGTGCCCTAATAAAGGGTTAATTAGTTTGGTTTTGGTGTTAGCCGAAGTCTGCATAAATTTTTCTAAGGTTTTTCAATATTTCTCTAACAGGTGTCTAAACTGCAATATCTAATCCTTTGTGCTAAAAATACTAAAATTTCCCTAGTCTCGAACATAACTAAAGACTTAAATACATCATACTTTGACTACAGACTTTAATTACAGGCTAAGTATTTACAATTGCGAAAATTTTTACAATACTCAATATAATTTCTTCAAATTAACAACCCTAAACTTAAGTGAATTTATAACACAAAAATTCCTAGTTAATCAGTAGTAAGTTTTACACCCTAGCTAGCAGTTTTCGGGAAGCAAAGCTTTGATAAAAAGAGGTTATGAAAAGTTTAAAACTAGTAATAATTAGACAGGAAATAGCAGGACTACAGCTACAGGTATAAGTATATCTAAGTTAGCCATCTTAGTAATGGTATTAATGATTAGTATCGCAACGCTCTAAGTTATTATCTTGGCAAGACTACCGAATTATTAACTAACTATTTTGAATAGGAAGAGTATGGATTACTGCCTGAGTTTGCAATCCAGTTTGTGATTCATCTAACAATTTATTGGGCAATTTGGCTACTAATTTATCTGCTAATTGATCATGGGCTAAATTAGAAAAATCAACTACTTCTGTTCTGACAATAATTTGATTAGGAGTGGCTTGGATATCATGATAACTCCGCCCAGTATTCGCTTCTTCTAGAGCATCGATCGCATCCGCCACTAATTGGTTTGCCATCCAAGATTTTGCTAGGTAATTATCTAAATTTTGCTCTACCCTCGCACTAACTTCTTGACGGAGGCGACTAGCTAGATCGTTAATAGCCTATTGACCATTACAATTTGTATTTTACAGCAAATTTAATTCTGGTAAGCCAAGTTAATGATCTTCAAGTCCCCCTTTTGTTGGCTTTGCCTTCCCGTTAGGGTAGGAGTATCTAGGGGGATCGCACCACCACTTATCTGAATGCAAACTGCTGTAACTTGCTTAGAAACCTCTTCAGATAAAACTATTGGGTTTTTCATCAAGTTAGTAGGTATCCAAACTATCCCTTTCTTTGCTATATTTCCTAGGATTGAACTCCCGTTAATTAAAATGGCGCTTGCTGTAGAAAGAAACTTAGAAAGAAAAATGGAACAAACAAGCTTAAATTTGGTGGCGATCGCAGTTTTTAGTATGGTGCTGGGGGTTTTAGTCCTGCCTTTATTAGATATATCTCCCGCAGTCCCAGCGATCGCTACAATTACTATTCTCTCCTTAATTACTTTGGATAGTTTCCAACTCCAAGGTAAGGGAGGCACGATCGCCCTAGATTGGTTTGCCGGACTTAATCCCCAGCATCGCCAGCGGATTATCCACCACGAAGCTGGACATTTTTTAGTAGCTTATCTGCTAGAAATTCCTATCACTGGCTATACCCTGACCGCTTGGGCAGCAATGCAAGCAAAGCAACCCGGTCTGGGGGGAGTTACTTTTGAAACCCAATCCCTAACTCAAGTACTCAGCCAAGATAGTCGGCAAATACCCCTAATAGTGGATCGCTTTTGTAGTATCTGGATGGCGGGGATAGCGGCCGAGGAACTGGTCTATGGAGAAACTGAGGGCGGAGGGGACGATCGCAGTAAAATTTTTACCACCTTTGCTGCCTTGGGTCGTTCTCCAGAAGAGGCAAAACTCAAGGAAAACTTTGCGACTCTCCAAGCCAAGAACTTGATCAAAACTAACTGGAACACTTATACTCAGCTAGTTACTGCCATGCAAGAGGGTAAATCTGTAGAGGAATGCTATCAGCTAATTAAAAGTTGTAGTTAAAGAAAATAGTAGGCAATTTTAATCACCTTTTTCTTACAGCAGATTGCAATCTAACGTGAGTTCGGGATAAAAAATCCCTTTGATCCCATTTCACGAAAACCATAACCATTACCGCTGGCTGAGCGAAGTCGAAGCCAAAACTCCACCACAAATCTTCGATCAATTATCTTTATTTATAAGGAAAATGTTCCCTTCGACTTCGCTCAGGGAACGTCTCTAGGCTTAGGTCAGAGCTTTTGCTTAACCTGAACTCACGTTAATCTAGTAAGCTACGATCTTAATCTTAAGGTTCTATAGCAAATCGGCTGATTCGTAGAG
>JANMHD010000142.1:0-3170 GCA_031374985.1 Coleofasciculaceae cyanobacterium OTE_70_metabat_329
ATAGTTGTAGATGATCATTCTAGCGATCGTACAGAAGAATATCTCCAAGAACTTTTATTAGGCTATGGAAATTTATTTATCTACCATCGTCAACCCCAAAATTTAGGTCATGCCGCTGCTGTGAATCAAGGGATAAATCTAGCTACAGGAGATTGGATTAAATTAGTTGATGATGATGATTACCTAGCAGATAATTGTATAGAAACCTTAAATGAAGTTATTCTAACCTATTCTCAAAATCCCCAAAATTCTAAAAATTCTAAAGCAGTAATTTGCTCTACTCAAGCTATCCAAGTAGATGAAAATGGCCAAGAAATTAGTAAAACTAAAACTATTGGCAATACTCCAGTAATTTATATTCATCAAGCGGATATTCACTACGGAATGCTATTAGAACTAGTCCCCTTTGGTACACCAATTCAAGTAGCATTTAGTCGAGAGGCTTTCTTACAAACAGGAGGGTGGAATTCTCAGCTAGATACTAACTATGATGATATTGATTCTTGGATTAAAATTGCTCAATTTGGGGATGCTATATTTATTAATCAATGCTTAGGCTACCGGACAATTTGGCTAGGAGGATTAAATCAAAAATTTTCCATTCCCGATCGATTAAAAGTAAATATGGAAATCAAAGAAAAAATTTATCAGTTAATAAATCCTAAATATTCTACCAAATTACCATCTCTAGAAAATGTCCATAAATATCTACATCTACACTGGAGCTTTGTTTCCCTGAAGCAAAAAAAATTTTCTACAGCCCTAGCTCTACTATTTCCTGCCCTATTTTCTCTTCCTGCTTGGCAATTATTTTTAGGTAGAAAAAGTCAACAAAAAATAGCTCACCAGATTTATCAGAAAATACTCTAGTAAGTAAATTTTCAAGTAATTAGATACACTTTCTAGATATTTTAATCTTCTCCCCAAACTTTTAATTGAAGATAAACTAATCCTAAAGCTACTAGCAATAAAACCACTGCTGCTGCTGCTGCGTAGCCAAAATCGAACTGAGCAAAAGCTTCTTGATAAATGTAGTACACCAGTAGATTAGTAGAGTTCATGGGGCCACCACCCGTGACTACATAAACCTGTTCAAAGCCTTTAAGAGTGAAAATTGCTGTGGTGATGGTGGCAAAGATTAGAGTAGAGCGGAGACTTGGTAGGGTAATATGCCAAAATTGTTGGCGATCGCTTGCTCCATCTAACTCTGCTGCGTCATATAAATTCTGGGGAATCGCTTGTAATCCAGCTAAGAAAACTACTAAATTGAAGCCTATTTGTTTCCACACACTGAGAATTATTAATACAGGCATAGCCCAAGTAACACTACTCAACCAAGGAATAGGATCAAGTCCGATAAATTTTACCAAGTAATTTATAAAACCTTCAGTTTGAAATAACCAACGAAATCCTAAACCTGCGGCAACTATGGAAGTAATAGAAGGAATAAAATAAGCAGTACGTAAAAAGTCTCTAAAAGCTAAAGATTGATTTAATCCTACCGCTAAACCTAAAGGGATAACTAAACTAGGAATTACTGTAGCGATCGTAAAATATATTGTATTAAGGATCACCTGCCAAAAATCAGTATTAAGTAATAATCTTAAATAATTTCGGCCAGCAACCCAACGGATCCCTGTAATTGTGAAACTATTAGTAGTAAAACTTAAATAAAGTAAATATAAAATAGGAAATATTAAGAATATACCGAGGAGAATTAAGGCGGGGGCAAGAAATATACTAGCAGCGATCGATTGATTATCGAGGAAGCTCTTGCCAGATGAATTTTCCTTGTCTATATTGGTGTTGTGAGTGTCCATTTTATTCTCCGTAGATGCTCCGCAGATGCTCTAAAAATGCTCTAACTTTTTATCCCCTTTATTACTACCATGAAACATTTAGATTTATCTCAGAAATTTTCTTTTGCCCTACTTGGATTAGGGTTGGCGATCGTACCTCCCAGTTTCTTCTCTGTTAGTCCAGCTTTAAGTAGTAGTGACTTAGCTACAGCAGCCCAAAACCCCCAAGTCTCACCCTCCCTACTTCTTGCCCCTGATAATCTAATAGCCCAATCCTCAAACCTTACCGCCCAAGAAATTCAAAATCGCCTAGTAGGACAATGGCAACTTCAAGATGTATTTTTTGTGCCTGTAACTGTTGTTTTTACAGCCCAAGGTAAGGGGTTTGTAATAACACCTTTTTTTGGACCTAATACCAATGCTAATCCAACCGCCTATGAATTTAGTTATCGGATTAATAACACCACCCAACCCTTACAAATTGATATTGCTCAACCGGGGGAAGAACCAATTAAAACTATTTTTGAGTTTACCAGTGATGGTCGAATTCGGGTAGAACTAACAGGAATTAAAGTTGGTGAACCCCGACCTACAGAATTTACCACTGGCTCTTCTATTTTAAGCCGGGTTTCTAACCTAACTGCGTTGCCTAGAAATACAGAAATTGCTAACTCTTTAGAAGCAAGAAATATGGCTAAGGAAAGGGAAGGCAGAAGTATTGTTGGTTCTATCGTGCGAGGACAGCAGGCTTATTTTCTAGAAAAAGAAACCTTCACTACAGATCTTAAAGAACTGGGTCTAGGGCTTGAAGATAGAGACTCTAATAACTATAACTATCAAGTCAGTCCGGGTAATAATCTCCGGCAGACAGTATTTATAACTGCTACCGCCAAAGTTGCCGGATTAAGAAGCTTTTCTGGGGCTGTATTCGTAATTAAAGAAGGGGAAGAAAGTAACCCAGTAGCTGGAATTTGTGAGACGATCGAGCCTAGCATGACTCCGCCGCCTCCACCGGGGTTAATAATGACCCAAAATAATAATGAAATGAATGGTAGTTTGAATGCTGCCCGCCCTAAAGACCATGATTCGGTACAAAATGGGAAACAAATCCAGTGTGCGCCGGGTTCCCGTCCTCCTGAAGCGCCTAGAGGTAGTCGTTTCCCCGGCCTGTTTTAGGGCTCAGGATTTTGGGGTATGATGCAGGGGTTGATTTAGATGGGACAAGAGTATGGATAGCAAGCAAGGGTTAGTGTTAGATCAAAGTTTGGGGGCATTGGTGTCTCCTCTAGTTGGTCTAAGCAGGAGGACAACTCAACCACCTTTGAAGTTAGGGGTGATGGCTTCTGGAAGTGGCAGCAACTTTGGGGCGAT
>JANMHD010000437.1:0-2567 GCA_031374985.1 Coleofasciculaceae cyanobacterium OTE_70_metabat_329
GTATCTATTTCTAATTCTTGAACCTCCTTAAGAGCCTCCATTTTATATAAACCACTGCCGCCGATGATCCCAATTTTTGCCTGATTCATAGTTAATAATATTTAGTTAATTTAGTAGTCAGGGGATGAGTAGGTGTCGTCACTTATCTTTAGTCCCCAACCTATGTTAATCCCTTACGTTCCTGAAATTTAGCATAGACATCTTTAATATCTACATGGTGGTAGGCCATAGCTACTAGGGTGTGATAGAAAAGATCTACTACTTCCCCAGCGATCGCATCTTTGTCATCATCCTTACAAGCCATTACCACTTCTGCCGATTCTTCCCCAATTTTCTTGAGAATCTTATTATCTCCTCCCGCTAATAATTTACAAGTATAGGAACTTTCTAGGGGGTGATCTCGGCGATTAGTAATTACTTGAAACACTTGAGATAGAGTATCCGCTGGGGGTGGATTAATAATGCCCTCTACTTGATGAAAACAACTACGCTCTCCTGTATGGCAGGCAATATCTCCAACTTGTTCAACAGTAATTAGTAGGGCATCACTATCACAATCATAACGGATAGATTTAATCTTTTGAATATGGCCAGAAGTCGCTCCTTTGTGCCAAAGTTCTTGACGAGAACGACTCCAAAAAACTGTTTCTCCAGTAGCCAGGGTTTGCTGAAGAGAAGTGGGATTCATCCATGCCATCATTAACACTGTTCCGTCTAAATAATCTTGGACGATCGCTGGCACTAAACCTTGCTCATTGTAAGCAATTTTATCAATAGGAATTGAGTGGGAAAAATCTTGCTGCTGATTATTCATAATTATTTAATTAGAAAGTAGTCTCAAAGATATAATTTTTTTGGAGCAGGAATTGCACTGGCCAAGGTAGAATGATACCATTTTTCTATAAGTCTACATAAATAGTAATTCTCAGAGAAAAACCTTGATTACCAATACATTAAATACTACAAAATCAGAAGAAATTTTTGCTGCTGCCCGTAACCTCATGCCCGGTGGGGTCAATTCTCCGGTACGGGCATTTAAATCCGTGGGGGGACAACCGATCGTGTTTGATCGGGTTTACGGCGCCTATATTTGGGATGTAGACGGCAACCAGTATATCGATTATGTCGGCAGCTGGGGGCCAGCTATCTGTGGTCATGCCCACCCAGAGGTGATTGAAGCTCTCCATCAAGCCTTGGCTAAGGGGACTAGTTTTGGGGCGCCCTGTGCTTTGGAAAATGTCTTGGCAGAAATGGTGATTGATGCTGTTCCTAGTATCGAGATGGTTAGGTTTGTTAATTCTGGTACCGAAGATTGTATGGCAGTACAGCGCCTGATGCGGGCTTTCACCGGCCGGGATAAATTACTGAAATTTGAAGGCTGCTACCACGGTCATGCTGATATGTTTTTGGTCAAGGCTGGCTCTGGAGTTGCTACCCTTGGCTTGCCCGATTCTCCCGGTGTGCCTAAATCCGTAACTGTGGATACCCTCACTGCCCCATTTAATGATCTCGAAGCAGTCAAGGAATTATTTGCTCAATATCCAGACCAAATTTCTGGCGTGATCCTTGAACCTGTAGTAGGTAATGCCGGATTTATTCCCCCGGCAGCAGGATTTCTAGAAGGGCTGCGGCTTTTGACCCAAGAACACGGGGCTTTATTAGTCTTTGATGAGGTGATGACTGGATTTCGCATTGCCTATGGCGGAGCGCAGGAAAAATTTGGCGTAACTCCCGACCTGACTACCTTGGGTAAGATCATCGGTGGTGGTCTACCTGTAGGAGCTTACGGAGGACGTAAAGATATCATGGCTATGGTTGCTCCCTCTGGGCCTATGTACCAAGCAGGGACTTTATCAGGGAATCCCTTGGCCATGACCGCTGGGATTAAAACCCTAGAATTGTTACAAAAATCAGGAACCTATGAGTATCTGGACAAAATTACTAAACGGTTAGCTGAGGGGATGCTCCAAATCGCTAAGGAAACTAGTCATGCTACCGTGGGCGGACAAATTAGCGGCATGTTTGGGATGTTCTTTACTGGGGATCCAGTTCATAACTATGAAGATGCCAAAAAATCTGATACGGCTAAGTTTGGACGCTTTCATCGAGGAATGTTGGAACAGGGGATTTATCTAGCGCCTTCCCAGTTTGAAGCGGGTTTTAGCTCGATCGCTCATACTGAAGAAGATATCGATCGTACCCTTGCCGCTGCCAAAACTGTCTTATCTAGTCTGTAGATAATAGCCCCGTTGATCCCCCTCAGCCCCCCTAAGTCCTTTGGACAGGCTACGCCAACAAAAGGGGGGAGAATTAATTCACCTCGGCTACGCTCGGTGAGCGAAGTCGAACCGAGCCAAGGATTTAGGAGGATACTCCGCATTAAACAATCCCTAATAATCTTGAAAACCTATGAAAGTTTGTATTACCCTAGGGACGAGACCAGAATCGATTAAACTAGCTCCTGTAATCCAGCAATTCCAACGATCGCCCCAATTCCAAACCCAAGTCATCCTCACGGGGCAGCACCGAGAAATGGTTGATCAGGTGATGGAGCTTTTTCACCTGAA
>JANMHD010000218.1:0-6294 GCA_031374985.1 Coleofasciculaceae cyanobacterium OTE_70_metabat_329
TGCTCGACATCGGTAGTCATGATGAAGTTTATTAAAAATGCTGGCAAATTTGATCGCTTTTTTGTTGGGGTGGGGATGCGATCGAGATTCTTCGGAGTTCGATTCTCTTGCAGAGACACTTCGTGAACGCTTTTTTATTGGGGTGGGGATGCGATCGTTTTTTATTACTTCAACTCAGTGGGAATACGATCACCTTTTCTGGGTTAAATTTTGGTCGATCACTATTCTTCGGAGGTCGTTCACAAGATCAATATTGCTCCACAAGGCTAACGCTGCAACTTGCTGTAGGTACTACCCAAAATCAATATAAAGTTAGGTGGTTCTTAGAAATGTCGATTTGTAAGGGTTTTAACTATCGGGATGACAGGATTTGAACCTGCGACATCCTGCTCCCAAAGCAGGCGCGCTACCAAGCTGCGCTACATCCCGTTGCGTGAAAAGTATCTATGCAGTTAGCTCTTCACAGAAACTATATACTATCATAACCTATCAAAGTCCAAAAGACACAATTAATTTTAGGTAATTTTTAGGCGATTTTAGGTTTTAGCCTACGATCGCCCCTCGGCAACAAGACTTAGATTGGACATTCCCCCTCATCATCTAACTGAAAATCCCACTTTGTTGCCAAAACTTGATTGAAGATTGCTTCTATTTCTTCGGTATTAATTTGGGGGCATAGCTGCTCTTGGAGAGGATTATTCATCGGGATTAAGCGTAGTTGTCGATCGCCTTGAAGAAGATCAAAATACGCTTTACCATTAGCAGATTGACCTAACTGTAGATAGTCAAAGCTTTGTAAGTTGATGTATAAGCCATGATTAGCCACAATTGTTGAACTAACAGGTTCATTAAATACCTCTACAACAAAACCTTTTCCTTGGCTATAGGGGCAACCATCAATACGATGAATATACTGAACATAAGTTAGGTCACTCAATAATCGTTGAATATCGTTTTTATTAACAATTATTCCTTCGTCTATGATACATGGAGTAATTGGTTGAGGAGATGATTGATGTGCCATAGGAGAAAGCCTCTGATGGATTTCTGTGGGTTTTGTAGATGAGATGATCTTAGCCTAAAATTTAGCGATCGCCTCTAAGTTAAATTACTGAAATTGTTAAATTTGTAGGGTTTATGAAAAAACAGTTAGATAAAAAATTAATTAAAAGATTAATCAAGAAATTAATTTTTACTTTTCAAGGATTAATCGGAGCAATAGTTTTTTATACTCAGATACCTATCCCCATCATAGTACCTTACCAACTTTTCCGGATTGCCCGATTTGCTCCTTGGGTGGGTTTATTGATTGGAATGGGTCTAGTGCTAGGGGATATTTTGTTGGCATGGTTAGGAATGAAGAGTTTTAGTCGGGCTGTGGTGTTAGTTTGTCTGTGGGTAGCTCTGACAGGGGGACTCCACCTAGATGGAGTGATGGATACTGCTGATGGCTTGGCAGTACAAAATCCCCAACAACGATTACAGGTGATGCAAGACAGCCGAACAGGAGCTTTTGGAGTGATGGCAGCAATTTTGTTGATTTTCCTGAAAATAGCTGCTCTGACGGATTTAATAGATTTATCTCCTTCGTCCCATACCTTTTCCTTTGCCTCTTCATTTATAACTTTTACACCTTTATCAATCCCTTTCTTCTCATCTTTATTTACCCTTAAAACTTTTGGGCTGCTGCTTGCTCCTACGTGGGGGAGATGGGGACAGGTACTAGCGATCGCTTTCTATCCCTACATCAAACCTACAGGCAAGGGGGCTTTTCTCAGGCAGGAAATGCGGCTACCCCAAGATTTATTCTGGGGCTTAGGTTGTCTTTGTATTCTCGCAGGGCTACAGGCTTGGGGGACGCAGCATTGGCAATCAACCCTAGGCGTCTTCCTCGGCGGGGCAATAATTTCTGGACTAACTGGCTACTGGTTCCATCGGCAACTAGGAGGACATACAGGAGATACCTACGGGGCTGTAGTGGAGTGGACAGAGGCAATTTTCTTGAGCTTTCTTGTAGTTTTTATCAAACTTTAGGGCAAAGTTAGGATAATGGAACTTGATGGAGCGACTTATTTATAATTAGTATCGATGCTTTACGTCTGGTGGCTCTTCCTTAATATCATTTATCATCACTGTTTCCTTCCTTTTTCCATAATGAGAATTGCTGCTATATGGCAATCCTTTTAGTTTCTCTGTCACCTCTTGAGGACTGAGGTATGTTACACTGCTTTACAGTTTTTGTGCAAAATTAAAGAAATCTAAAGTAGGTATCGATTAATGGAACCACTTTATCAATATGCTTGGTTAATCCCCGTACTACCCCTTGCTGCCGCCATGATTG
Organism: Coleofasciculaceae cyanobacterium OTE_70_metabat_329; assembly: GCA_031374985.1. GTDB lineage: Bacteria > Cyanobacteriota > Cyanobacteriia > Cyanobacteriales > JAAUUE01 > JAAUUE01. The sequence goes on from JANMHD010000218.1 coordinate 2,342, forward strand.
TGGGCATGGGATTAATTTCGGTTAACAAGATTACCAATGGTCTGCGACAAGTCAATGCCGTCTTCATCATTTCTTGCTTGGGTGCAGCCATGAGCTATGCCTTTGCCCTATTGTGGAGCCAGATTAATGGTCATGAGGCATTTACTTATACCTTTGAGTGGGCTACCGCCGGAGATTTTCGCCTGACCATGGGCTACACGATCGATCATCTAGCCGCCTTGATGTTAGTAATTGTCACAACTGTGGCTTTGCTCGTGATGATCTACACCGATGGCTACATGGCTCATGATCCCGGCTATGTTCGTTTCTATGCTTATTTAAGTTTATTTAGCTTTTCCATGCTGGGGTTGGTGATTAGCCCCAATTTAGTCCAAGTTTATATATTTTGGGAATTGGTAGGCGTGTGTTCCTACCTACTGGTGGGTTTTTGGTACGATCGCAAAGCCGCCGCTGATGCTTGCCAAAAGGCCTTTGTAGTCAATAGAGTGGGCGATTTTGGCCTCTTGCTGGGCATTCTCGGCTTATACTGGGCAACCCAGAGCTTTGATTTTGAAATTATGGGGCACCGCCTTGTGGATCTAGTCAATGGGGGAGAGATTAGTGGCTGGTTAGCCGCTTTATTTGCTATTTTAGTTTTCCTAGGTCCCGTGGCAAAATCTGCCCAATTCCCTCTCCATGTGTGGCTACCCGATGCCATGGAAGGTCCTACACCTATTTCGGCATTGATCCATGCAGCCACCATGGTAGCAGCAGGAGTATTTCTGATTGCTCGGATGTATCCGGTGTTTGAACCCATACCCTTAGTAATGCAGGTAATTTCTTGGACGGGGGCATTTACCGCCTTCTTGGGGGCATCGATCGCCCTCACCCAAAACGACATCAAAAAAGGTCTTGCCTACTCCACCATCTCCCAACTGGGCTACATGGTCATGGCTATGGGTATTGGGGCTTACAGCGCTGGATTGTTCCACCTGATGACCCATGCCTACTTCAAAGCTATGCTCTTCCTTGGTTCTGGCTCTGTAATTCACGGGATGGAACATGTGGTCGGTCATAACCCAGTCCTAGCTCAGGATATGCGCTTGATGGGGGGCTTACGCAAACACATGCCTTTCACTGCCTCTACCTTTTTTGTGGGAACCTTAGCTATTTCCGGGATTCCTCCCTTCGCTGGTTTCTGGTCGAAGGATGAAATCTTAGGTCTGGCTTTTGAGGCGAATCCGGCTCTGTGGGTAATTGGCTGGGCTACGGCGGGGATTACAGCTTTCTATATGTTTAGAATGTATTTCTCCACTTTTGAAGGCAAATTCCGAGGCAATGAAAAATCTATCCAGCAAAAACTTCTAGCTGCTGCGGGGATGGTTCCCGCCGTCCAGAACTTCGGGCCCGGAGCTATGAATGTGCAGGAATTAGCTGCTGAAGATCATGGGGAACACCACAGCCATGATCCCCACGAATCACCTTGGACTATGACTCTGCCCTTGGTAATTTTGGCTATTCCGTCCATGCTGATTGGCTTAGTAGGTACACCCTTTAATAACTACTTTGAAGCATTTATTCATCCCGCTGGAGAAGTGGTGGAACATGCAGAGGAAGTTAACCTCAAGGAATTTCTGATTATGGGCGGCAACTCCGTCGGGATTGCTCTAATTGGCATCACCATTGCTTCCTTGTTCTACCTGTCCCGGAAAATTGATGCGGGAGCGATCGCTCAAAAGATTCAACCCCTCTACCAGTTCTCCCTTAACAAATGGTACATCGATGATATCTATAGCAGTGTTTTCGTCGTTGGTTTGCGCCGCATCGCCCGTCAGGTTATGGAAGTAGATTACCGAGTAGTAGATGGTTTGGTGAATCTCACGGGATTTTTCACTATCCTTTCTGGAGAAACCCTCAAATACTTTGAAAGTGGTCGAGTCCAGTTCTATGCTCTGATTATCTTTGGTGCTGTCCTAGGTTTAGTTGTAGTTTCTGGCATTAGCTAATTGATAAAATACAGAAATAAAATACAGAGGGGCGGCGATCGAGAGCCATCCACCTCAGTCCGAAATTAACCAAAAATACGATCGTAATTAAAGACTCATGGATAGTAACTTTCCTTGGCTAACCGTAATCATTCTTTTCCCGATTATTGCCGCCCTATTCCTGCCCCTCATTCCTGACAAGGATGGTAAAACTGTCCGTTGGTATGCCCTAGTGGTAGGGTTGCTAGACTTTTCTCTAATTGTCTACACCTTTGGTAGTTTTTATGATTTCAATAATCCAGACCTGCAACTATTAGAAAGCTACTCTTGGGTGTCGCAACTTGACTTGAGGTGGTCTGTGGGTGTAGATGGTTTATCCATGCCTCTGGTGTTGTTAACTGGATTCATCACCACCCTAGCTGTTCTAGCTTCTTGGCCTGTCACTTTCAAACCCAAGCTATTTTATTTCCTACTTCTAACTATGTATGGCGCTCAGGTTGCCGTATTCGCAGTGCAGGATCTATTGCTTTTCTTCTTGGTTTGGGAATTGGAGCTAATTCCGGTATATTTGCTCCTTTCCATCTGGGGCGGCAAGAAACGTCTCTATGCTGCAACTAAGTTTATTCTCTACACCGCTGGGGGTTCCTTGTTTATCCTAGTAGCGGCTTTGGCAATGGCTTTTTATGGAGATACTGTTACCTTTGATATGCGGGCTTTGGCCAATAAAGATTATGCAGACAACTTTGAGCTATTGCTCTACAGTGCTTTTCTGATTGCCTACGCTGTTAAATTACCTATCTTTCCTCTGCACACATGGCTTCCCGATGCCCACGGGGAAGCTACAGCCCCGGTGCATATGCTCCTCGCCGGGATTTTGCTGAAAATGGGCGGCTATGCCCTAGTGCGAATGAATGCGGGAATGCTGCCTGATGCCCATGCGGTATTTGCCCCTATTTTGATAGTTTTAGGAGTGGTTAATATTGTCTATGCTGCCCTAACTTCCTTTGCCCAAAGAAACCTGAAGCGGAAGATTGCCTATTCTTCTATTTCCCACATGGGTTTTGTTTTGATTGGGTTAGGTTCTTTTACGGAACTGGGTTTAAGCGGGGCTGTCCTCCAGATGGTTTCCCACGGTTTAATTGGGGCGAGTTTGTTCTTTTTAGTAGGGGCAACCTACGATCGAACCCATACCTTGATGTTGGATGAAATGGGCGGTGTGGGACAAAAAATGCGGAAGATATTCGCTATGTTCACCGCTTGCTCTATGGCATCCCTTGCCCTCCCCGGCATGAGCGGATTTGTGGCAGAACTCATGGTATTTGTGGGTTTTGTCACTAGTGATGCCTACGACTCCACCTTCAAAATTGTGATTGTTTTCTTGATGGCAGTAGGGATAATTCTTACCCCCATTTATCTCCTGTCAATGTTGCGAGAAATTTTCTATGGTGGAGAAAATCAAGAACTAGTTTCCCATGAGGCTCTAATTGATGCTGAACCGAGGGAGGTATTTATTATTGCTTGCCTTCTAGTTCCCATTATTGGAATTGGTTTATATCCCAAAATCTTAACTGGGATCTACGATGCCACCACCACTCAACTTACTGCTCGGCTCAGGGCTTCAGTCCCCTCTCTCGCAGAACCAGCCCTAGCCCTAGAGGGACAAAAAATGGCGACTATCCAAGCACCTAGACTCCCTTAGAGGTGGGGATAAAACTATGGGAAGTAGCTTGTGATATAGGGTGGCCAAATTAGCTACAGTGATTTTCAGTTATATGAAGATAGGCTTTTCCTTTAGAATAAGGGGCTTAAGCCCCTTACCTGTCGTAGACAAACTAGAAAAGTGCGGTAACTATATCATGGGCTACTCTTATTTTTTTATATTTAACTGCCCTTGAAATTTCTGTAGCTCGTAGAGTTTTACCCCAATCTGATACTCATACTGACTCAACAATCGCCCATAGATATAACCTGCTTTTCCATCTAAAAAAC
>JANMHD010000170.1:0-2339 GCA_031374985.1 Coleofasciculaceae cyanobacterium OTE_70_metabat_329
TCCGCCTAAGGTACTACCCAAAATTTTTGATCCCTTCTTTACTACCAAACCTACGGGAGAAGGTAGTGGTTTGGGGTTAAATATAGTCAAAAAGATAATTGATAAACATGATGGTACTATCTCTGTGCGTAGTGTTCCTAAGGCTACTACTTTTACTATTTATCTGCCGTTACTGCTATCTACAGAATCTCCATCGACTACAGACTTATAATGACCCTAGTTTCTATCATATTAGTCAGCTACAACAATGCCACAATAATTAAGGATTGTCTCCAGTCTTTAAGGCAATTTAATAAAACTATTCTTTCAGAAATAATTGTAGTTGATAATAATTCCCAAGATGGTAGTCCAGAAATAATTGCAGAATATTTTCCAGAAGTTAATTTACTTAGGGAAACTGTTAATCACGGGTTTGGTAAGGGTAATAATATTGGGGCTGGGGTAGCCCAAGGAGAATTTATTCTCTTTTTAAATACTGATACAATTTTAACCTGTGATTTCTTGCCTAGCCTATTGACAATTATAGAGCAGGATCACCAAGTCGGGATTGTGGCTCCTAAGTTAGTTAATCGAGATGGTAGTTTTCAGATTTCTACATCTCCGGCTATTAGCATTAAAGGAGAATATATAGCTCAAAAGCGATCGCAACAATACCGTCAAGGTAAAAATCTCAAAAAAATCACTCAAGCCTTTGCCCATCAACAGGAAGTAGATATTGTAGTCGGAGCAGCCTTATTGATCCGGCGTAGATTGTTTGAGCAACTCCGGGGTTTTGATGAAACCTTTTTTATGTATTTTGAAGAGTCTGATCTTTGTCAGCGATCGCAATATTTGGGCTGGAAAATCATCTACTGTCCCCAAGTTTCCTTAATTCATCTACAAGGAGAATCTACTAGCAAAGTTCCTGAAAAAATGCTCCTAGAATATCGCCGTAGTCAAATCTATTACTATCAAAAACATCGCCCCCCTTGGGAACAAAAGTTTCTCCAACTATATTTATTAACTAAGTTTAGTTTACTTTGGTTATTGTCTTTACTACCTTGGCCAAAGAAAAAGCTAGAAAAACCATCTCCTCAAAATATCCACCAAAAGATAATATTAATGGCATTAAATGCTTCTTTATAAAGCCTATTATTTTTATGACAATTATTGTTAATCTGGTATTTGTTCCTAAAGAACCAACAGGTTTAGCAAATTATAGTTTATCTCTATTAAAACATTTATCTCTGCCTAAATTAGAGGTACTCAACTCTAGTATTTATAAAAATCTCACCAACGATTCTGGTATCAAAGGACACTGCCGCCGTTTGTGGTGGACCCAATTAGAACTACCAAAAATCTATAGACAAAAACAGGCTGGTCTGATATTTTCACCAATTCCTGAAGCTCCTTTATTTACTAAATGCCGCTTTGTCATCACAGTCCATGATTTAATTCCCCTCCGGTTTCCTCAGTGGTTCTCAAAGGCACAAATATTTTACTGCCGTTATTACCTACGACAAGTTTTATCCCAAGCCGATCGCATCTTTTGTAACTCCTTAACTACGGCCCAGGATATCCACCACTTTCTTGATGTGCCAAGCCAAAAATTGGTAATTACGCCCCTAGCTTGTGATCATGAAAAATTCCAATTCCTTGATTTACCCGTGAGTAATTATTTCCTCTACCTTGGCAGGGGCAATCCTCACAAAAATGTCGATCGCCTAATTAGAGCCTTTGCCCAATTGTCTCACGCTAAAAACTATGAACTATGGCTGGCGGGTTCTTTTGATTCCCGTTACACTCCCAGATTGCAACAGTTGGCCATAAGTTTAGGAATTCAGGCTCAGGTGAAGTTTCTGGATTATGTCCCGGAGCAGAAATTACCAAGGTTAATTGGGAGAGCGATCGCCTTAGTTTTTCCTAGTCTCTGGGAAGGTTTTGGATTGCCAGTTTTGGAAGCTATGGCTTGTGGAACACCAGTGATTACCTCAAATATTTCTGCCCTCCAGGAAGTAGCAGGGTCGGCAGCAATTTTGGTAAATCCCTACGAAACAGCAGAAATCACCGCAGCTATGCAGGATTTATTGCAAGATCAGGGATTGCGATCATACCTGCGCGATCGAGGATTAGCCAAAGCAAAACAATTTACTTGGCAGCAAACCGCCATTGCTACCCAAGCAGTTCTTCAATCCTATAATTAAGGTTGCAATTTTTGAATTTGTTCGATCGACAGTCCAGTAAATTGAGCAATTAAATCGACAGCAATACCTGAATGGAGCATATTTAGGGCAATTTGATTAGCAGCTTCAGCCTTACCCCTAGCTTCACCTTCAGCCATACCTTCAGCCATACCTTCA
>JANMHD010000177.1:0-9433 GCA_031374985.1 Coleofasciculaceae cyanobacterium OTE_70_metabat_329
CTCTGCCAATCTACTCCCCCTTGAGCATCAATCAGGCTTAAATCAATCTCTACTTCCTGCCCTTCCTCTCCTGCCGCATAATTTTGGAAACAAATCTCATAACACAAACTCCATAAATCCACCTCTACTTGCTGATCCGCATATTTCAGGCATAGGAGATATTGAGGTGTTGGCTCCGTAACTTCTCGATAGGACTCTTGCCACCGAGAAGATTCTAAATTTTGCCGGATATGATCAACAATCCGAATAAAGGCAGGTTGCATGAGTAACTCTGCGTGCTGCCAATTTTTTAGGTCTTTTATTTTTGGTAGATTGGCCATAAGTTAACGTGAGTTCGGTTTAAGCAAAAGCTCTGACTCTAAGCTTAGAGACTTTCCCTGAGCGGAGTCGAAGGGAACATTTTCGCTATAAATGAGGATAAGTGATCAAAGAGTTGGGGTGGGGTTTTGGCTTCGACTTCGCTCAGCTAGCAATAATGGTTAGGGTTTTCATAAAATGGTATCAGGGCTATTTCTTATCCCGAACTCACGTTAAGTTAGCTAAGGATAGTTTGTAATTCTGTTAGCCGTGCTAGAACTTCTTGACTATGCATCGGGGGATTTACCCCCAAAAAGACCTCCCTAAGGATTCCCTTGGGATCAATAATAAAAGTGTGGCGCAAGGAGGCAATTCCTAACCAAGAACCATAGGCTTTGCTGACAGTTCCCTTTTCATCGGCCAGCAGCGGAAACTTTAATCCCTCAGAATCACAAAATTTGGCATGGGAATCTACAGAATCAGCACTTACGCCTAAAATCTGGGTATTTTTCTCTAAATATTTAGGTAAATCTTGCTGGAATCTCCGGGCTTCTAAGGTACAGCCGGAGGTGAAATCCTTAGGATAAAAGTAGAGGATTAACCATTTACCCCGGTAATCAGCTAGGGAGATTTTTCCTTCTCCGGTGTTGGTAGGCAGGATAAAATCAGGAACCGGTTGGTCTATTGCCGGGAGCTTGCCCCCTAAAGCTTGGGCGACTTTCGCTAGACTAAACCAACCCAACACTGTGGAGCTAAAACCAAGAATTACTTGTAAGAAATTGCGGCGTGAGGACATAGATTAACGAGTGATAATAATTTTGCCATTACTAACTTTAATATCTTTGATAGTTTTTAACCACTTTTGAAACTCTGGTTCTTTGAGTGCTTCTTCTGCTAAATTTTGCTTTTTCAAACTGTCCATTACTGCATCTTGGACAAATCTAGGCATATCTGGATTATCTAAAACTAATTGAGTAGGAGTAATTACCAGCTTTTGATCCTGGAGACTAATTTTCATGACGATTGTCCCATTGAGGAACCGCCCCTCCAAACCCGGAACGGTGCCTAGGGGTAACGTGCCTTTCAAAGATACTTGATCTCCCTGAATATCAAAATAAACTTTCCCAGCAAAATCTGGTTCTAGGGCAACTAAGGTATTTAGGTCTTGGGCAGAGAGAACCAACTCTGCTGGTTGATCCTGCTTAATGGCAGTTTGGAATAATTCTATCCGATCGCCCAACTCTTTCATCTTTACTTGGTCGGGACTAGCCACGGGTAATTCTGTGGGTGTAGATGAAGTAATGGTTTTGCTGATCGTATAGGTTTGATAGACAAAGAAACCCACAATCCCGGCGGCGAGAGAAAACAAAGTGGCAAAAATTACCCCAAACCACAGCCAAAATCTACGGGGGGCGGGTTGAGAATTAGGTGGCTCTGGGTTATGCATATTTTTTGGGCAGGGTTACAGTTAGTGATATTTTGGTAAAAATTTCCCCCACGTTGCAGAAGAAATCTTTACTAATTTTAGGTTCTTAACTTTCCTAACTTAGGGATTCTGAAAGGTAATCAGCAGTAGTTTCTACTAAGGCGATCGCTTTCTCGTAGAGCATGCGAGTAGGGCCTAAAACTCCCACACTACCTACGTTTCTAGTCCCTTGTTGATAGGGAGCTGCGATCAGAGTACAGGCACGCATTGGTTCTAGAGGGTTTTCAGAGCCAATTACTACCTTGACTCGTCGTTGCTTAACCGAGCTAGGGGGGGCATCAAAGATCACCGGCCAGACTTGATCCTGTTCTTGCTCTAATAAATGTAATAACATCTGGACTTGCTGCAATTCAGAAAATTCTGGTAAGCGGAGGGCATCAGCAACCCCATGAATCATAATTGGGGATATACCTGTGGGCTGGCTACGCCGTTGTAATTCTGTCAGGATATTGTGCAAAACATCAGTATATTTAGCAAATTCTTGATCGAGTTTCTTCCAGTCAAGAGTAGCCAGTTCGCCTAAGCTCTGTCCCCGTAGTTGTTCCAATAGAAAATTTGAGAGAATTTGGAGTTCTCGATCAACCAATTCCGCATCGGGCAATTCATCCCCCATCGGTAGATCCATGAGAATAGACTGGGTGAGGTAGTTATCTGTAACCACAATTAACATGACCTTAGAAGGATCTATTTGGACTAATTGCAAGTGTCGTAACCGATTGTGCAGGGTTTGGGGGAGGGTAATAAGGGTGATATAGCCACTTAGAGTTGCCAAAATTTGGGCTGCCCCCCGGACTACCTCCTCAAAATGACGGTTATCCCCTAAAGCACTGAGTCCAGCCGGATAAAGTTGCTCCCGAAACGAGAAATCCATTTGTCTATTCAGGTCTTCGGTCGGATGGAGGAGTTGATCCACATAAATGCGATAGCCGGAATCTGAAGGTACTCGCCCGGCAGAAGTGTGGGGTTGGTATAATAAACCTGCTTTTTCTAACATGCCCAAACAAGCCCGAATGGTGGCGGAACTAATATTTAAGTTATAGTCGGCAGCTAAGACCTTGGAACCTACAGGTTCGGCTGTAGCAATGTAATGCCGGACTGTGCAGGCGAGGATATGTTGTTGTCGATCGCTTAAACTTACTTGCATAGCAAACCCATTTTTTAATATCTAGGTATGGAGGAATCAACAGAGCTAGAGTAGGCATCAATCCCGCCGACAATATTTTTTACCTGACTAAATCCTTGAGTAACTAGCCATTGGCACATTTGAGCAGAACGAACTCCATGATGACATAGGACTAAAGTTTCCTTCTGGGGGTCTAGGCTGGTAGCAATATTTTTTGACCAAGTGGGAAATTCACTCAAGGAAAATACCTGAAAGCCGGGGAGATGGGCAATTTCCACTTCCATAGCTTCCCGCACATCCACCAGTTGCAACTCTGGAATAAGCTCTGGAGAAAGATTACTCAAGATTTGTCCCAACTCCCTAACGCTAATTTGAGATACGATCGTATCGGCTGTAGACATGACAATTCTTAGGTGTGATTTAGATAGGTATGGATTAGCTATGCCCTGAATTACAGAGGTTTTATATTAGTCCTTTATCTTAACTCAAGGTTAGGAATTAGTTAAGTTGAAGAGTTAATATCTCTTGCTTCCACTTGTAAAAAAATCTTGAGGGCAACACTCCAAACTAGATAACCCTCTGGATTTAGATGTAGTCCATCAGTGGTTAGGTTTAATTTTAATTTTCCTTGGCTATCGCTAAATATAGGATAAAGATCAAGGTAGGAAACCTTTTGTTCCTTGGCAATAATTTGGAGACGTTGATTAATTTTTTGAATCTTGGTATTGGGAACCGCCAACAGCCGATCGCGCCGCTCCCAAGTTGATTGCTCATCACCATGAGGCAGGATTGATTGCAGAATAATTTTGCTATTGGGGTGAGCTTGCTTGAGAGAACGGATAATTTCCAGTTGGTTGGCCACCAGAGTTTCTTCCGATTCTCCTCGGATTAGGTCATTAATCCCAATCATTACCAAAATTAATTGCGGCTCTGTGCGATCAATAACCTTCAATCTCCGTAACAAACCAAAGGTTCCTTCTCCAGAAATTCCTTGGTTGAGCCATTCCAGATTTTTAGGTAAGAGTTCTGGGGGAAACCATTGGGAAAGAGAATCCCCCATCAATATAGCTAGGTTATCTGGGCGCTTATCTACGATTACCTGAACCTCCGTTCGCAGCAGTGCCACCCAGTCTTCATAACTTAGTTCTAATCGTTTTCCAGTATTCCCAGGTAGGGGAGTAGGGGAGGCTTTTGCTAGAGGGGGGGGATTGGTAGCGCTCGCTTGGGGGGGCGTTTGGCGGTAGGCAATATAAATAATGGCGAATAAAAACAAGCCATTGGCCATCAAGGAAAAACTAATTAACCACGGAGGGATTCTCTTCACAGGTTTAGGTTTAATCTGTGTTTAACTACAACATTTTAAGCATACTTATCAAAATTACAGCATTTACTTGGCTGTTATAACCGATAGAGGGCTTGAACCCCTTGTTCTTCAAGAGGAAATTGCACTTCTACTTAGCGTTTACCGGAATCACAACCTAGGCAAAGCGGCGCCTAAGTAGAGGCTGAATTGCTGTCAAAATCAAAGCATCAAAACTTAACAATACCAGTAATGCCATCCCAAAACTAACTTCTCCCCAAGTCGCCTTAAAGACTATGCTCCCTAAAGACCAGTCGCTATGGAGGTAGAGATAGCGAATTGCTTCGATCGCATAGCTCAAGGGATTCAAACTCACCACCACCTGGAGCCAAGGGGGCATAAATTCTAGCGGGGCTAGGGCAGTACTGGCAAACAATAGGGGAAGGTTCGTAACAAAAATCACGGCGATTAATTCCACATGCCCCGGCAGGGCAAAGGCTAAACCCAAACTTAGGGCAGCTACTCCTAATACCAAGAGGAAAATAATTAAAGCGATCGCTCCCAACCCCAAAAAGTTAGGTAATCCCGAACCGATAGCAGCACTGGCAGCCACAATCACCGCAGTTTGCAAAAAACTTAGGGAAATAATATAAATTATCGAGGCAGTAACAATGGAAAACCGAGATACCAAGGGAGCTACCAAAAGACGATTTAGGAAACCAAACTCTCGATCGAACATCACAGGCAGCCCTGCATTCAATGCCCCCGCAAAGGCGGTAAACACAATCACCCCCGCCCCCAGAAACTGCCCATAGCTAGTCGTATTTCCAAAAATTCCTTGGGGGGCATTCTGAAACAACGCTCCAAATAATACTAGCCACATTAAAGGTTGAATTAAACCAGCTACTAAAGTAGAGGGACGGCGTTGGAGTTGGATAAATAATCTTTTGGTTAAAGCTAAAGTTTCTTGGATAAATTCCCTAACTACCTTGGGCTGAGGGGCGATCGATCCGTCTTCACTGCTGGCTTTAACAAAAAACTGCAAAGGCAGATTAGACTTGTCGGGGCTAATAGTTCCAGTCATAATCATTTCACCTCTATATATTTACTGTATTTATTTTCCTTTAAAATAACATTCCTAGATTATTCTTGGTTTTGATATTTCTATATCCTTCAGAAAAAACTATCCTTCTTAAAACAGTTCTATATTTTTTTATCTATAGCTTTGATATTAGCTTTGACATTGTAAAAAAAATAAATACATTCCCTAGTCTTTCTCTTTCTTCCTGTAATTTGGTGATTAGATTTGGTTATTGAATCTGTTATGGAAATAGAGTGTTACTGTTGCTAGGCGATCAAGAACTTAAAAAATTAATGGCAGATTTCTTAAAGTACTGCTAATATTCTTTGTGAAAAGATATTCCTATTATTTTTTTTAAAGTATTAGTCTGCTTTTGGCGAGAAAGTAGCCTTAGTACCATAGATTGGGTCGGCATCAGTCATTCTTAGTCAGTTTTCGCCATCAGGGTTTCTACAGAAAATACCACTCTACTTAGATAAAAAATCATAATGCTTTTGTTCTTTCTTAGGCAGCTAGGAGTTAGTCCTAGATGGCTTATATCCCCTATAGTGGCTACTTTTGCCCTTGGTATGACATCTTTAGTCACTGCCAATGATGTTATTAATGCCGCCTCTGGTGCTGCCGATAACCTGACTAATCCTGTTATTTCTAATCAAACCGTTGCTAGTGTTGTTCGTCCCCGCTTGGAACTAATCAAAAGTGGCGATCGAGCTGCTGCCGAGCCGGGAGATACAATCATTTATCGTCTCACCCTGAGAAATACTGGGCAAGTTTCGGCAGGTAATATTATCATTACCGATGTTTTACCATTGGGGATTAACTACGTTTCTACCCTGACCCAAGCATCCATTACCGTTGGCACGGGAACAACCCCAACTACTCTGACAAGGGCTACCCGGACGGGGCAAAATGTAACTTTTAACTTTCCCGCCTTAGCTCCCGGAGAGGCTTTGAATGTGGTCTATGGAGCAGTAATTACCCCCGATGCAGTCCGGGGTACGGGCAGGAATTTAGCCCAAGAGAGCCGTAGTAACACTGCCACCCACCTAGTTCGCATCCGTCCCGGTATCCTTTCCGATTGCGGGACAATTATTGGGCGAGTATTTATTGATAAAAATGGTGATGGGGAACAGCAGCCTGATGAGCAGGGTATGCCTAATGCTGTAATTTTTATGGATGATGGCAACCGGATTACCACAGACGAGCGGGGATTATATTCCTTGGGGGGCGTAATTTCGGGCGATCGGACGGGAGTTTTAGACCTCACCAGTGTTCCCGGTTACAAAATTGCTGAGAATACTAGATTTATTGAGCGCAATAGTCAATCCCGCTTAGTCCGCATTGCCCCCGGCAGTTTGGTCCGGATGAATTTTGCTGTAACACCCATTACTGAAGAATCCACAGCCCTTCCGGCAGCCTCAGGGACTACACTTCGACAAAGCTCAGCGACCACTAGACCAGCAGCAGATAGCACAACGGGGAGACAGACACCATGAAAATGAGGATGAGTAAACGCCGAAGATATCTTGGGTCTAGCTTCCTGAAGATCAGTAAAATTAGTACGATTGTGGCAACCACAGCTACGATCGGCTTAATTTCTTCCCTAACAGGGATTAATGGGGCAGAAGCAGAGGAACAAATACCTAGTTTAGAACTAAGTACTAGCCAAATTTTACCCTTATCAACAACACTATTAGAAGTCACCGAGGCTTCTCAAAGTCAGGATTACCACTCTACTAGCAATCTTTCTAATCCAGCTATCCAAGTTAGGGAATCAGAATCAGGAAATCAAGAAAACAATTTATTCCCTAATCCCCCTAACTCAACAACTAATCCCCCAGCTAATTCCCTATCTCCCCTTGGTCAAACACTGCCTAGAAATCTAGAGACAAATCCCGATCGCAGTCAAACTCCTGAAACCACACCAACACCTCTAAATCAACCAGTGGTGATTACTAATCCCGGTAGTCCCACAACAAAAATTGAACTGACGGTAGCTGGGGAAGGGCGGGTAGCAGCGGATGGTCGATCGCTCCTCACGATTACAGGTAGGATAGTCGATGACAAGGGAGAATTAGTTCCCAATCCCCCCGGAGTTACAGAATTTAAGGTGACTTTAACTACCAGCGCGGGAAGGTTTATGGGGACTGATGCGGATTCAGATGCTCTGGGCTTTCAGGTAGTTGTGAAGGATGGAATTTTTACAGTCCAGCTACAATCGGGGATTGAGGCGCAACGGGTGCGGATTCGAGCAGCAGCGATCGTCAAGGAATCCCAAAATACAGCTTTGAATAATCGGCTGATTGATAGGGAAATCGAAGCTTTTACCCAAGTAGAATTTGTAACTAACCTGCGTCCTTCCTTAGCTACGGGGGTAGTTGATCTCCGATTTGGGCCACGGGGGCTGAACTATTGGGGCAGTCGGCGGGACTTTTTGCGTCCTGAACTAATTAATGACAACCGCTACGAAGTTAGTGCCGGAGCGCAAGTATTCACTACGGGCAGGATTGGGGAATGGTTGTTTACAGGAGCCATTAATACCCGCCGCAATCTGAATGAAAGGTGCGATGGCAGTAGCCGCCTGTACCAAGACCAGCAAATTTGTGAACAACAATATCCGGTCTACGGTGATAGCTCCCGTGTGGAATACCTTGCCCCTTCTAGAGATAGTATTTTTCTGAGGTTTGAGCGCACTTCCCCCACTCCCGGTGCGGAGACAGATTACTTGATGTGGGGAGACTACAGCACTACGGAATTAGCCCGAAGTTCCCAACTATTTACATCAATCACTCGCCAATTGCACGGCTTCAAGACTAATTTTAGCTTTGGCAACTTGCAACTAACTGCCCTTTATAGTTACAACATTCAGGGTTTTCAACGGGATGCGATCGTTCCTGATGGCACTAGTGGTTATTACTTTCTCTCTCGCCGTTTGGTAGTGGGGGGCAGTGAAGATGTATTTCTAGAAACTGAAGAGCAAAATCGCCCAGGAACAGTGGTGGAGCGGAAACAACTCAGTCGGGGACAGGATTACGAAATAGATTACGATCGAGGGACTCTGATCTTCCGTCGTCCCATTCTGGCACTAGATTTTGATCCCTTTGGGAATAACTTGGTGCGGCGAATTGTAGTTACATACCAGCATGAATCTCTTAATGCATCAAATACCAATCTCTACGCTGGACGCTTGCAGTACAACTTTCTGCAAGGCTTACCCCAAACTCAACAGGCCTTTGTGGGAACCACCTACCTCCGGGAAAATATGGGGATGCAATTATTTGAACTCTACGGCGGAGATTTCCGCATTCCCCTAGGTAATGGCCAAATTATTGGAGAAATTGCCCGATCGCGCAACAATACCCTAGCCTTTGGAGAACTCCGGGGAATGGCCTATCGTTTGGAGGCAGAAACTAATCTAGCTACAGGATTAGCGGCCCGGGCATACTATCGATCGGTCACGGAAAACTTTGCTAATAATTCCACTGCTAGTTTTAGTCCCGGTCAAACCCGCTACGGGGGCAATGTGACTGCCAGAATTAGCTCAACTACCAACTTTAATGTAGGGATAGATTACGAAACTAACTACGGGATTGCGCCCCCAGTAAGGACTCAGCTATTTGATTTATTTAACCCCGTTCCTGCATCCCCACCGGGAGCAAGGGTAGATAATACCTTAACTACCGTCCGGGCGGGCGTGCAACAGCAATTGGGAGCCAGCCAACTTAATTTAGATTTGGTCAACAGAAATAGAAGCGATCGCACCAATCTTTTGGGGAACGGCAGCTCTACTCAATTTGTTTCTCGCTTAAATGTCCCGGTGACAGAAAATCTCAACTTCCGGGCCCAGAATGAATTAAATCTGGGAGACCGTACTGATAATCTGTATCCTAATCGTTCTACTCTGGGGCTAGATTGGCGGGTGATGCAGGGGGTAAATGTGCGTTTGGCACACCAATTCCTTGATGCCCGGATCTTTGGGCGGGATAGCCTAACTAGTTTAGATACCGTCCTCGATCGCCGCATCGGTGAAAATACAGCCTTAACCAGTCGGTACTCGGTTTATTCCGGGGTGAATGGGGTGATTGGTCAAGGGGCGATCGGTCTAAATCATAACTGGGTCGTCAGCAAGGGTTTACGCCTTAACCT
>JANMHD010000439.1:0-2918 GCA_031374985.1 Coleofasciculaceae cyanobacterium OTE_70_metabat_329
GCATGATGAATATGCAGAAAATTATAGAAAATCCCATAGGTAATAATTAGTGCAATCAATCGCCACCAACTCCAGTAGCCTTGCATGAAATAAAGATACCAAGCTATAGCATTTTTATGTTTGCCATCATGAAAGTCTGGATCCTGCTCAGTAGCAGGATGATGATGGTGCTGCCGATGAGTTTTTAGTAATTCATCGTAGGAGAAAAAACCATAGAGTAAGAGAGCTAGAGAACCAAAGAAATAATTAATTTGATGATGTTGGGGATCAATTGATTCATGGATAGCATCATGGGCAGTAATAAATAGGCCAGTGTACAAAAAAGTTTGCCATCCTATACCGAGGATTATTATCAAAGGATTATTAATTTCAATTCCTAAAAGAAATATAAAGCTTCCTGTCCATAGAGCAATAATAAAACTAGCGATCGCTACTCCCTCAATCCCACTTTTTGAAGTATTGGTTAGTTTTGGCTGGGTAGACTCGACGATCGCTGCTCTTACCCAAACTTCTTTATCTGATTCTGAATTATCTAATCCAATAAGAATTAAAGGATCAGAATTTTTGGGAGATAAAGTCATAAATGATTTTCCTTAATGAAGGGCTAAAAAATAAAGGGTTGAAGTAACAAACTCTAAAGTAATTTTGTATTTTGGCAGGGAGAGATGACCTCTCCCCATTTTTTCTGGTTTTGGTTAGGTAGAAGTTAACCTAGGGTGTGGGCATTGTGTTTGATGAGAGAAGACCCCAAAAATGAAAAAGACCTTGATTGGTAAATAATTCCACTAAGAGAGCTGATAAAAAGCCAATCATAGCCAAACGACCATTCCAAAGTTCTGCTTGAGGGGTAAAACCCCAAATCCAAGCATTACGGATAGTTGCTTCCATCATTTCACTGGGGGTTTTGTTAGTTTGCATAGTATTTGCTCCAAATTTCAAAGGTTTACTTAGTCTGGCAATTTACTTAGCCTAATGACTTTCTACAATCTGACATACCGATGATGAAGTTCGTGTTTCGCTTACCACAAGAATGTATATATTGTATTGTTACTTTACAAATCTTGATTTATAAGGCAGTCATTATTTTAATCAATTCTGGAGATAAATCTGCCTTTAAGTTGGGCTGCTTCTTAAAAAGAACACCCGCCAAAAGATAAATATTTGGAGAATAGAAAGCCTTTTGTTGCTTGTGTAGTTCAGCAATTCTTTGTTTTACTTTGGGTTCAGAACTGTAGTACCCAAAACTCATGGGTGAAGTTATAAAATCTGCTACTTGATAACCTTGAGCGATCGCATGGTCAATTGTCCCTACAGGATCGGAATAGGCAGAAATCATCAGCATCACACTTTGACAATCTAGAGCCAGAAGTTGTTTAGTAATAGAGGCGCCATCTCGGCCCCCATGCAAAGCAGGCATATAAAGATCATTATTAATTGCTGGTAAATAAGGAGGGTTAGCAATCAAACAATTAGATACAGATTGCCAATCTCTATCAAAAAAGCAAGAATTATGAATAATATATTTATGGCTAAGGTTGTAAAGTTCAATTTGCAACTGCGCTACTTCGCATGACTGAGAACTTAATTCATAGCCATGAATCACACCATTGAATTGACTTTTTAGCAAACTACTAATCACCGGACTGCCATCTCCTGTGCCAAACTCCACAATAGAATTATTATCACCAGAATTCAAAACCATTCTTTCTAAACATTGGGAATAAAATTGAGATTCTTCGGCGCAGGAAAATATTTCTTGGGGGGCATAGCTTGTTTCTAGGGGTGCATAATTCTGGGGACGAAGGGCAACTACTTTTTTGGAACGTAATAAAAAATTGTTCATACAACCTCTAATGATTTTTGTTAATTAAGATTTACTAAATGTCCATTCTAGATTTCTGATGGGAGCTTGCTTAAGAGCAATAATTAGGGCATCATTGCTGTCATATTTCAAGTCTGATAAGTGGGAAGATTCCACATTGACTGTGAATTTTTCCTCCTCAAAAGGCCAAGGCTCTACATTTAAATACCCATTTTCTAAACAGCGCAGATCGTAACGTTGCTGGTCAATACCATGAGTGATTTCTAAGGCCCGACCATCCTCTGGTACTTGCTTTTGGGCTAAGATTAAGGACAGGCGATCGCACCACTGCATAAACTGATAGCCCCGTGCCGCTTCCTCTGGAGAAATTCCTAATTCCTGTTGCCATTTTTCTTGTTGCTGCTCTTGAGTTTCTAAAAAATTTCGCCAATCCTCCGAGATTTCTTTTCTACCTTGGCTAAGAAAACAAATATGCTTGGAAGTTAGCAATGCCACCCACCGACCCCGATAGAGAGAATCTTCTAGATGCTTTTTCAGTTTTTGTAAAGTTACTTCTGGTGGTTCTTGCCCTAGGGTAAAGTCTAAGGGTGCGCCACTTTCTGTGAGGTGATCACCTTTCCACTCTTTTTCTAAATCATCATGATGAGAGATAGCAGCGAGCGTTTCATAAAAATGTACAGGAGCATCCGCTCGCTGCCATTGCCCACCCAACTGAGCCGCCAGCAGGGCATGAGCCCGATGATAAATCACATCCCAGCCGTCTGTAGTTAGATTTACGATCATAGATTTCCTTAGATAGAGTTATTTGCTTCAGATTGTTGGGTAAGAACTTACTGATTGCTGGATTAGAGCCATTACTGCGGCGGCTGCTCGATCGCCTATTAATTTTTCTTGGTCATAGCCGAGAACTAATTCCCACGCCTCTTGGGGATAGCGATCGACTAGGGGCAGAGCTACATCCGTAAGCATCCACTGGCCATGACGTTCATCTTCTCGAATGTGCAACTCCCAATAACCCATAGACGCATCAGAAAGCTGCAATCGCTGGGCAGCAATCATGTAATCTGTATAAATTGCCGGGCCAGCTATTTCAAAA
>JANMHD010000195.1:0-3675 GCA_031374985.1 Coleofasciculaceae cyanobacterium OTE_70_metabat_329
AATTCTTAGCGTTGGTTTATTTGAATCTGATCAATACTTCAAACCTGAAAGTCATGATCACGAAGATCACAAGCATCACGATAGCCATGATCATCACGACCACCACGATCATCAACATCATGACCATGATCACGATCATCAGGAACATTCTCATCACCTAGAAAACGATGGTTTCACCTCACTTTCTTTCCAAAGCGATCGCCCCCTTGCCATTAAGAAATTCCAAAATTTTCTAGATAATCTGCTCCCAGAAACCGTATTTCGAGCCAAGGGGATTCTCTGGTTTGCCGAAAGCCCTAGTCGGCATATTTTCCATCTCAGTGGTAAAAGATTCAGCATTGAAGATGAAGAATGGGAAGGTAGAAAAGAACAAAATCAACTAGTTTTGATTGGGCAAGAATTAGATCATGAAACCTTGCGATCGCAACTTCAGGATTGTCTATGTTAATCTTCCTAAGTTTTATTTCTTGGATTGTAATTATTATCTATACCCGCAAATTATCCGCCTCCGTCACAGCAGGATTAAAGCTAATTCCAGAGGCTCCATCCCTAGAATTGAATAGCCAAGATTTAGCCATTTCTCCCGCTAATTCCCCCACTATAACAGTTGTGATTCCGGCTTATAATGAAGCGGAAAATATTGAGGATTGCATCCAAGCAGCCCTAGCTAGTAGTCAGGCATCAGTTGCTAATAATCGGGTTTCTGTGTGGGTAGTTGATGATCAATCGAGCGATCGTACTTTGCAAATTGCCCGATCTTTGCAACAAGAATTAGCAGATCCCCGGTTACATATTTTGGCTGGTGCGCCTCGCCCTGAAGGAGAAGTCTGGGTCGGCAAAAATTGGGCTTGCCATCAAGTAATGCCACAAATAACTAGTGATTATATTTTATTTATTGATGCGGATGTGCGCCTCAAACCGGGGGCGATCGCTGCGGCTTTGCAAATGGCAGAAACAGAAAAAATTGACCTCCTAACGGCAACTCCCCAGATCATTTGCGGTTGTTTAGCAGAGTGGTTGGTGCAACCAGTTATTATGCAAACAATCATAATTGGTTTTGATTTTAATGATGTGAATGATCCGGCTCATCCTAATGCTTTTGGGGCAGGAATGTTTATGCTTTTTAAGCGTACCATCTACGAAAAAATTGGGGGACACAAAACTGTAGCGGCAGAGGTGGTAGAAGATGTGGAACTAGCCAGATTAATTAAATCTTCGAGCTATAAGTTACGTTTAATTCCCGCCCCAACTTGGGCAACAGTGCGGATGTATCGATCGTGGGCAACTCTCTGGGAAGGCTGGACAAAAAATATGTACCAGAGTTGCGATCGTAATCTCGGCAGTATTCTCTATCTAGTATTAGTATTAACTCTAATTTATCCCCTGCCTTGGTTGATTTTAGGCTTAACTCTCTGGCAAAGTTTTACTTCTAGTTGGACTGTAATGGGTAATTTAACCTTGGGTATTGCTGTGGTAATTATTACCATGCAGTTTTATCTCCGGCAGTTGGGGGGAGAAATTACCAAGATTCCTCTAAAGTATTGGTGGCTGAGTGGAATAGGGGGATTTTTGTTAAGTGCGATCGCCATCGGTTCCGTGATTAAAACCGAAACGGGCTGGGGCTGGACATGGCGGGGGCGATCGCTTTAATCTTACGGAATAAGAGTATTGCTGTTTTGGGACTAATCGAAGAGATTTTTTGGATTGCCTCTGGTATTATATAGCGGCTTACCTAATTTCCTGTTAACTGGATTATTAGCTAAAAAATAAGATAATCAGAGAAATCTGTAATAAATCTACTCATGGAACTCAAGGCTCTCGATCAACCTAAACCTAGACCCAAATCTAGGCGTAAATTTAATCTCCTCAGCCCAAAAGGAATTAGAGTCGCTATTCTACCCTTCGTAATCTTGGGGTTAGGAACTTTTTTGGGTTATAGGCAAGTTGCCAGTCGTTTTGTGCAGCCAGAAGTGATTTTAGTTTTGGGGGGTGAGCCAGCCCGGGAGAAGTTTGCGGTGGAATTTGCCCGATCGCATCCAGATACCAAAATTTGGGTTTCTTCGGGCAGCCCAGAGGACTATACAAAAATGTTATTTGACAAAGCAGGAATTGCTCGGCAGCGCCTCCATATTGATCGCCGGGCTTTGGATACCGTGACAAATTTCACTACCCTAGTGGATGAATTTCACCGTCAAGGGATTAGTAGTGTGTACCTAGTCACTTCTGATGATCACATGGGTCGGGCGCAGGTAGTGGGGGAAATAGTCTTTGGCAGTAGAGGGATAATTATTAAGCCCCTACCTCTCAGTTCGGGGCGGGAGCCGGAGCCGGGGGTAAAGTCTGTACGAGACGGGGCAAGAGCAATTATTTGGCTATTCACAGGAATGACTGGAGCTAGTTTGCTACACCATGATTAATCTTGGCTACCTTGGTCACTTTCTAGATCAAAAATTACCTTCTTCCAATACCATTCTTCCGGCATCTCAGGATAGTTTTCCCTAGCAAGATCAATCAGTCTTTGGGCAATCAGCCTATTTCCACCTACCATATCCAGAAGTTGTTGCTGTAGTTCTAGGCTAGTTACAGAAAAATCATCGTAGGGCTGGGGATCATCATAGGTTTGCGGGTTGGTTTGTGGGTTAGCTTGCTGCTGGGCTAGTATTAGTTTTCTATCTATCAACTCCTGCTGCCAAGTTTTAATCCGATCGAGTGCCTTTGTATAGCTCTTCGTTTCCCCTTGCTGAAACCAACGATTAGCTGCTTCTTGGTAATCGTTAATTGCCCCCGGCAAGTCTCCAAATTGGTAACGAGCTTCCCCCCGATCGCAGTAGTACTGAGATGATTCTGGTTGTAGCGCTATGGCTCTGGAAAAATCTTCAATACCTTGGCGATAATCCTGAAGATGGCAGCGGGCAAAACCCCGATTAGCATAAGCTTCACTACTCTGGGGATTTTCTTGGAGGAGTTGATTAAAATCTGCGATCGCCCCCGAAGCATCCCCTACCAAGCGCCGAATTACTCCCCGGTGCATCCGCACTTCCCAATCTTGGGGCGCAAGGCTCAAGGCTCGATTCAAGTCCTCTAAGGCTTGGGAATGATTTCCTGCTTGACTATAAACCACTCCCCGGAGACACAGAGCTTGGGCATTGTGGGGGTCAATTTGGAGCATCCAGTCTAAATCTACTATTACTTCTGAAGATTTTCCTTGAGTAATTTTTTGTTTGACCTGAGCGAGAAAATCTTGGGGAGTTGGAGGCAGGAGAGTTTGGAGTTGGCGATAGATATCAATACAGCGGCGGCAGTTTGGTTCATCTTGCTGAGTTAGGAATAAATTCGCTGCCTGTTGGTAGGCAGATATCGCCCTCTGGGTTCTGCCCTGCTGTTTATAAATCAAACCTAATAATTGCTGTCCGGGGGCAGATTGAGGGTTTAACTCCGTAGCTTTTTGGACATCTTCCAAAGCAGCAGAAAGATTTTTTCTGTCTAGATAAGCGATCGCCCTGGCCAGATAAGCTTCAAAATATTGAGGATCCAATTCTAGAGCCTTGGTATAGTCAGCGATCGCTCCCTGTTGATCTCGTAACTCAAATAATCCTAATCCTCGTTGATAGTAAACCCAAGGATTTTCTGGCTCTTCTCGGATTGCACAGCTTAAAGATTCGATCGCCCCTTGAA
>JANMHD010000199.1:0-3737 GCA_031374985.1 Coleofasciculaceae cyanobacterium OTE_70_metabat_329
TGAAGAAACCCCCAACCCCCTTAAAAAGGGGGCTTAGATACAGCAATTTGCGCTCAGATGCGTTGGCAAAACGATCCCCCTTTTCTTGTATGCCCAAAGGGCTTTAAGCCCTGTGCTAACGCACCGCTACGCTAGAAAAAAGGGAGACTTTAAGAAAATTCGTAATTGCTCAACCCCAACAAATCAAGGAAAACCGACTGCTTCCAGACTAGTTTTAGTGGTTTTCGACCCCAAAAATCATCATTTCTGACCTTTTCAGCCAGTTTTTCTTGAATAAAAGTGTCTGAAACCCTCATTCTTACTAAGTTGAGTAATTACGAAAATTTTTCCCCCCCTTTTTAAGGGGGCAGGGGGGATCGAGGCCTAAGCATCAAAAAGTAGGATGGTAATACCTTTGACGTTAAGTTGACACCACTATCTAGATTTAAAGATCACTCAGCATCACCATTGGCCCCGTAGGTTCGGGGGGCGAGGGAGAGACTTCTATAGTAATTGCTAAACGAGTTACTGCTTGATTGTCTGGTAAAGAAATCTTGGCGAATACCGTCCCCCGTTGGTCTACTCGGAATTGTTCCCAAGGAATTTTTTGATTATTGACGATCGACCATAATTGGTAAGCCTGACCATCAGGTAAGGGGGATAAATTTTGGAGAATTAGTACCGCTTGAGATTCCCCCGGGGTCACGACAATATTGCCAGAAGCCGTGACAGCTTGATCCATGCCCTTGAGGGAAACCAAGCGAGTATTCGGTTGCTGGAGCATCGCAATTAGGTCTGCTTGGCCATTAATCTGTCTTTGCATCGCTACAGCCTGTTGACGGAGACGGTAATTATCTACTGCGATCGCTAGGACAGCTAAGGCAGCTATACCCCCAATCACCTTGAGCCAAAGTCTGGATATCTTCCACCCCGGTTGCTCTCCTCCATCTCTCTGGGGAACTACCATCGATGAGAGACTAATTCCTGCAACTCTATCCCCTAGTCTTACCTGAGCATTGCTGGGTTGAGCCGGAGAATCTTCTAACCCATTATCTAGAGAATTATTTATCGTCAGAGCATCAAGAATATTTTGGCGTAGTTGAGGACTAGGTTCTACTACCGGAAGAGTATAGGGTAGAGCAGCTAACACCTCTTGCAAAATCTGCGCCTCTGCTAATAACTCAGGCCGATCGAGCAAAATTTGCTGCAAATCTTCAGCCTCCTCTGGGCTAAGGTCTCCAAGGACATAACCTGCTAGTAGCTCTTCTAGATATTCTGGCGATCGGGGTGCAGTCATAGGGTTAGTTAATCAAGTCTTTAAGGGTTTTTCTCAGTTGTAATAAACCTTGGCGTGACCAGCTTTTGACGGTTCCTAGGGGAACATTTAATTGGATGGCTATCTCTGACTGGCTGAGGCCTTCGTAGTAAGCCATTTCTAATACCTGTCGCTGTCTATCAGTCAGTTGGGTGAGTGCCTCTTGCACTTCGCTAGCTCTTTGGTTGAGGGCAGCAGTGTCAAAGGGGGTAGGAGGTGGGGTAGCAGTAGACATAAACTGACTCCAGCGTTGGAGAAATTTTCCTTGGGTAGTCCGGCTCCGGAGCTTGTCGATCGCCCTCGATCGGGTCAAGGTGGTGAGGTAGCTACTTAGGGAACCCCGCTCAGGGTTATAGGTTTGGTTATGCCAAAGATTTAAGAAAATCTCTTGGGTCAAATCTTCGGCTTCCTGAGAACTAGTTAAAATTCTTAAGGCCAACCGATATACTAGACTGCCGTAGCGATCGTAGAGACTACCCAGAGCTAAGGATTCTCCAGTTCGGATTGCCTGTACCAATTCTGTATCTGTAGCTGGCTCCTGAGCATTGATTATAGGTTCCACAAGATTAGCCTCCATAGGTTTTTAACCAAGTTTTGATAGCAACCCAAACTGGGGAGTAGCTAACCTTGCCTATAAGTAAATACGTATAGTTCATAGATTTGGATGACTGGTTTTGCCTATTACTTGGATTTATCGGAGGTTTGGTATTCAAACACACCAGAAATTTTAATCCAAAATGGTGGGTAATCCGTATTAATGGAGAAACCACCTAAAATGGTTGACTCAAACTAAATTCTCAAGGAAACAACTATGAATTGGAAAGCCCTTTGTTTAATTGCTGTCTCTACCCTGACAGTTGGTCTTAATGCTTGCTCCGAGCCTGCTACTAACACAGCCCCCGCTGGGACAAAATCTCCTGATGCCATGAAATCTCCTGATGCCATGAAATCTCCTGATGCCATGAAATCTCCGGGTGCCATGAAATCTCCTGATGCCATGAAATCTCCTGATGCCATGAAATCTCCTGCTGCTACAAAATCTCCGTAGTTTTTCCCTAGACTGGCTCGCTTCCACACACTTTTTTAATTCTATTCCTCAAACAACAGGTGGCTATAATTTAAGCCCTTAAAGGGGACTGGAGATTATTAGCTAGAGCTAATCTTCATTTCCTAACTGTTTTTGGTAGATATTTAAGACAAATATTTGTAGCCTTTCTCCCAGTCCCCTTCTCATAGCAAAAAGAAAACCGTAGGTTAGGTAAAGCCTACATTCAGAATATTAAGTTTTCACTTATCTAGGTTATTCCTATGGAGAAATCTCTTCTCAAGCGGCGACAATTACTTTGGTATCTGGGATTGGGAGCTGTAGGGGCTGGTGGAGCAGCAGCTTTGCATCAAACTCGCAATTTTGGTTCAACTACGGAATCGACTATACCGGTGCCGAAGATTCAACCTAGGGTTTCTCCTGCCCTGACTACTGAAAAAACAAAACTCCCAGAGTTGCAGGGAATTAATTCTTGGCTAAATTCAGAGCCTTTATCCCTTGCTTCTCTTCAAGGCTCGGTGGTATTAATCCAATTTTGGACTTTTGCCTGTATTAATTGCCAACGTACCCTACCCTCTATGGTTAAATGGCATCAGCAGTATGCTTCTAGGGGATTAAAAATTATTAGCATTCATACTCCAGAGTTTGCCTTTGAGCGAGATATCAATAACGTCAAGCAAGCTGTAGAGCAACGTAAGATTACCTATCCAGTAGCGATCGATAACGAGTTCCAAACTTGGAAAGCCTATGAAAATGAATACTGGCCTCATCTTTTTCTAGCCGATCGCCAAGGAAACCTAGTTTATGACCATATTGGTGAAGGGGCATATACAGAAACCGAACAAATAATTAACCAACTACTGGGGTAGAGGCATGGTTAACTCTAATTTATCTATTGCTACTGCCTTGGGTGCTGGAATTCTGAGTACCCTTTCTCCCTGCGTGCTGCCAGTCCTGCCAATTATTGTCAGTCGATCGCTGGGCTGTCATCCCTTAGGCCCAGTAGTTTTAGTCAGTGGGTTGGTAGTTAGTTTTTCTGTAGTCGGGAGTCTGATTGGTTTCACTGCTAGTTGGGTGACAGGATTAGCCAACTGGTTGCGGGGAGGAGCGATCGCTCTACTACTGGTCATGGGCATCTTAGCCATATTTCCTGAAAAAAGTTATCAACTGTTTAGTTATCTGCCCCGCTTTAGTCAGCCATCCCCAGATTTTACGAAAAGTTTTGCTGAAGGCAGTCTATTCGGAGAATTCTGGTTAGGAATTTCCCTTGGCTGGCTTTGGACTCCCTGTGCAGGGGTGATTTTAGGGAGTATTATTACCCTAGCTGCCGTAGGAGGTCAGGTGAGAGAAGCCTTTTTATTACTACTAGCCTATGGCGGGGGAGCCGCTTTGCCCTTG
>JANMHD010000209.1:0-2277 GCA_031374985.1 Coleofasciculaceae cyanobacterium OTE_70_metabat_329
TCTGCCAATCTTCTAATTTCCCTCGCAACTACTGCAAATCCTAAACCATACTCCCCAGCTTTCTCGGCTTCGATCGCCGCATTCAAAGATAATAGATTTGTTTGATCAGCCACCTTCGTGATCGTTGCTACCATGCTATTAATATTATTAGCCTTCTCACTAATAATACCCAATTTAGTAGAGATAGAATCTGTGGCCACGGCCAACTGGCGCATAGTGGTTTCCATACGAGATAGATCCTTACGCCCACCATCGGCAGCTTTATTACTAATCTCCAACATTTCTGCCACCACCATCATGGTCTTCACCAACTCGCTAGTCGTTGCTGCAATCTCCCTAGTTGTTGCCACCACTTCATTGGTAGAGGCAACCTGTTCAGTCATTGTTGCTTCTAACTGTTTCCCTGAAGCTGCAATTTGAGTAGAGGAAGTAGTAACTTGAATCCCTGAATGTTGGACTTGGCGAATCAAAGAATTAAGATTCAATACCATATTTTTCAGAGCTATAAACAATCTACCAATATCATCATTATCATTAGTTTCTAACTGGGTAGTAAGATCTCCCGTAGAAACTTGTTCCGCCGCCTTAACCGCCGTTCCTAGAGCTTGACGCAGAACCTTAGCAATTACGATTGATACAACAATGGCGATCACAATTATGAGAATAATACTGCCTAAAGTTATGTAATTAAAGAAAACTTGTGATTGATTAGTGATTTGCTGTCTTTTAGCTAAAAGTTCCTTCTCAGCAGTAACTATTTCTTGGAGCTTTTGTTTAAAATTATCAGCACTTTCTTTGTTTTTAGGAGATATAAATAAAGTCCGCATTTCCTGTTCTTTATTAGCCATTTTTAGCTGTCTAACGTTTGCGAGCATCGCTAATCTTTCCTGAATCACTGGTTGAATGGCAAGGAGTCTTTTCTGCTGTTGAGGATCGGTGGCAAGCTTCTCTAGTGTTGTAATTATTTTCTTAATGTCCCCCTCGGCAGTATTGACTGGACTTAGATATTCCTCTTTTCCCGTAATAAGATAAGCTCGGTTAGCACTCTCCGCCATGAGGACAATAGTTTCTAATTCTTGGATATCTGCCTGAATTTCATTTGTTTGGGATACTGAGGTAATCGATTCTACTAAAGTATCCGTAGTTAATTTTGATATGAAACTGGCAAATATTGTAACAACGACAACTATACCAAAACCTAAGGGAACTAGTTGATTAATTTTTAAATTTTTTTGCATAATGAGTTGATTTCTCCTTTAATTTTTGTTATTTTTATAGATTCTCTAGATTAGCTACTAGCTATTTTTGTAGACGTTGAATTCGCTGCCAAATCACCTCAGCACGAGCTATATCTCCCTGTTGTTCTTTGATTAGTGCTAAGTGAACTAAAGCCTCTTCTAAATGAGGATTAAGATAAATAGATTTTTCAAAGTTTTGTTCTGCCTGTACCAACTGTCCTTGAGCTTGGTGTAATTCCCCTAATAAATAGTAGGCATCCGCACTAGATCGATTTTGTTGTAAGTAGGTTTCACATAAATTAATAGCGGTAACTATCTGCCCTCGATCGGCTAATTCTCTAGCATTTTCTAAGGCACTTTTGAGAGTTTTCTGGGAATTTTCTGGGGTATAAGTTGAAGAATTTTCTGGGCGGCGCTTTTCCTGAGTAGGTGCTAGGGAAATATCCTTTGGTCTAGCCTTAGGAAGAGCAGAGGGAGTTTTAGGAAGATGGAGTTTTGGGGAATCTGACGGAGGTAGACAAGGCAAATCCAGAGATGCAGACACCCTAATTTTTTGGTAAGCAAAGGAATGGGGATGGGCGATCGCCTTAAATTGAGGAGAAGTAGAAATCTCTCCGGTTTCTGAGTGACCTACAAATAATAATCCTTGGGGTTTGAGAAGATAGTGAAGAGATTGGATGGTTTCAGTTCTAGCGATCGCATCAAAATAGATTAAAACATTGCGACAAAAAATTACATCATAGAGTTCTTGACGGTTAGAACAATTGAGTTCTAGTAAGTTGCTCTTTTGAAAATTAACAGTAGAAGCGATCGCTTCGGATAACTTATAACCTCCCGGAGTTACGTCAAAGTAGTGGTCACGAAAAGTATTATCTGTTCCCCGAAAAGAATTAGAGTTATATATTCTTTGCTGTGCTTTGTTCAAGGCTAGGCGGCTAATATCTAGAGCATCAATTTGGAAATTAGTTGGAGGCAATCCAGCTTCTAGGAGAGTAATGGCGATCGAGTAGGGTTCTTCCCCCGTAGCACAGGGAGCACT
>JANMHD010000219.1:0-2338 GCA_031374985.1 Coleofasciculaceae cyanobacterium OTE_70_metabat_329
TGCAGCGAGGGACTACCCAATGGATTGCCCAGAGATGTTTCACCCGGTGTGATGGGGTGAGTGTGCGGGATGAAAAATCAGCAGGCTTAATCAAGGATTGGGGAATTGTTGGTACGATCTCTCCAGATCCCGTGTGGGCTTTGGCTGGTCAAGAGGTTAAGGAATTAGCCCCTATCCCCACTCCCCGGATTGCTCTCACCCTGCGATCGCATCCCCTCCTCACTCCCCAACGCCTTGAAACTTTGACCCAAGGATTAATCAATCTGCAAAAAATTACGGAAGCCACTATCCTGCTGATTCCTTTTCAGCTTAGTCAAGATTTGCCCATTTCCCAAGCTATTCATGAGCAACTGCCCCAAACTAGTCATATTTTGAAATTGGAGGATCCACGGTTACTAAAAGGGGTCTTTCGAGGAGTGGATTTAGCGATCGGGATGCGACTCCACAGCCTGATCATGGCGGCAGCAGAAGGTTGTCGTTGTTTTGCTCTGAGCTATGATCCTAAAATCAACCAGTTAATGCAACAACTTGATATGCCCGGCTGGAATTTAGCAGATATTCCCCTAGATGCCGCAGAGATTACTCAGACTTGGTTAGAGGCCTATCAGCAGGGTAAGTTCTTAAAGCCAGAACAGATTGGCGAGTTAAGCGATCGAGCGATGGGACACAAAGAACTACTAACTTCAGTTTTACACCTATAGCGATCGCCACTTTTCTTAGTCCACAAAGGTAGACTTGGCTCTTGTAGATGTGGTTTTAACCGCCTACTCTGCATGGGAAGTTAAGGGGAGATAAACAAGGAAGCTGGTTAAAACTGCTGCCGTTGGTAATTTACTCGGCGGATAATCATGCCCTTGGAGACTTGTCCAGACAGGAAGTGACGGGCTAAGAGCAACAATTTTACCCCCCATTTGCTCTAGGAGTTGTTGAGCGATCGCTAACCCTAAACCTGTCCCAGCAATAATGCCTGTTTCCTGTACTCCCCGGTAGTGCCGCTGGAATAAATGGGGCAAATCCGCCGCTGGGATGCCATAACCAGTGCTAGTAATCCCCACACAGATAAAACCCGGAGGTTCTAGCTGAGTTTTGACAAAGACTAAACCCTGAGGAATATTGTATTTTAGGGCATTATCTAGCAAATTACTCAGTACTTCCCGTAAAGCCGAGATATCCCCTATAACTGGTGGTAGAGAAGCGGGTAAATCTGTCAAAATGTTCAAGCCCTGGTCTTGGGCGATCGCATGAACAGAAACTAAGAGTGGCTCTAAAACTTGGATTAGATCTACTGCCCCTAGCACCAAAGGCTCTAGAATTATGCCGGGTTCAGGCTTGGCTGGAGGGAGACTTACGGATTGAGCCGGAGCCAAAGCAGGATTTAAGTTTTGCTCTAGACCCCGGTGTTCCACTTCAATTTCACGATCTAGCTGCCGGAGTAGAGATTGCAGCCGATCGCTTTCCTGCACTAAACCCGTAATTACGGAACGGTTCGGATCTGCTGGTAATAGCCTTTTGAGGAGTAATTTCCCAAAGGTTTTAATTGCTGTGAGGGGATTACGAATCTGGTGGAGCAGATTATCTAGATGATCTCGATGATTTGCCGCTAGGGTTCTTTGTTGATTTAATTGTTGATTCAACCAGTGGGAACGTTGGTCTAGGAGGCGGGCGATCGCTAGACTGTGGGCAACTTTTTCTACTGCTCCTACTTCCTTGGGTCGCCAGGGGCGATCACTCCTACCCGTTACCAGTAAACCCATCGCTAAACCCTCATAAATTAAGGGCATCACCACCTGCCGCTGCCAAGTTCCCTGAGCATCTTGCCAAGTATTTTCGTAGGCAGAGGTATCTGGCCAATCGGTAGGCAAAGGCTGAGAACTAAGAAACTGGGGTATAAAATTGTCTAAGGGTGATGAATTTGCCAGCCAGCCTAAGGCACTCTCCTCTGGTACTGGCGATTTGGGGTGATGTACCTTTGGCTCCCAATTAACATGAGCATCAGGATAAACTGCTACTGGGATTAACTGTTCCCCAGCAAAATCTGTAGTTAGGTATACAGCACTTAACCCCGCACCACAATTTTGAGTGAGGAGGGTTAGTTGGGATTGACATAAACTCAGAAATTCCTGACTAGGACTGGTGAACATGGAATCGGGGAAAATATTAATTAGTTTATTGTAGCTCTACCTTGAAGGGACGTAACAAACTATCCTAAGGGATTAAAAATCATGAGAAGCAAATTTTTTCTAGGGATTTCGATCGCTACTATGGTTGTAGGACTAAACTTACTCAGACCGATTGATTCTGTTCTTGCTTTTAACCCTGAACATCTGCGGCGCTTAAT